>NZ_LOHE01000036.1 GCF_001559865.1 Abyssisolibacter fermentans | reverse complement strand
CCATCTGGAAGTGGTTGTTTTGGAGCACCATCAATTATGATAAAAGATCTTGCTATATCCGGTAAATAATAACTCAGATTATTTATAGAAAATTATGAGCAGTGAACTAAAATCTATGATTTTATGTGAATCGCTTAATCCTATTAAAAAGTAGAATAGGAGATTTATTAATTTGGTATTCTTTCTGATTAGAAGATGTCCATTAAATCCTCGACATACCAACTCGGTATGCCTTCGTATTCACTGAAAACTTCAAATTCAGAAACTTACAGCATTTATGGGGCGTTATATGAATAATCAGGGTTAAAAATGAACCAATGAAATATTTATGATATAAAAACAGTTTAATTTTCATTAAAGCCTTTAAAAAATATATAAATTAGATATAATATGTATAGATGTTAATTAATATAGTTCAGGAATATTTAATTCTTGAACTATTTCATGTGTGGAAGCTGTTTATGAGAATATATGAAAAAAACAATTTAATGCATAACAGCAATTGTAATACGTTGCTCAATTAATGAGTATATATGAAATAAAATATATAGCTTAAAATACTATTTGTGAAGGTGGAATAATTATAATGAGATTACAAAAATACTTAGCTCTTTGCGGTGTAGCTTCCAGAAGGAAAAGTGAAAAACTAATTCTGGAGGGAAAAATAAAGGTAAATGGTGAAATTATAACAACGTTGGGCTTTAAGATAAATCCCGAAAAAGATAGTGTAATGGTTAATGATAAAAAAATTGCATATGAGCAAAATATATACATTATGCTTAATAAGCCTGTGAAGTATATTACGAGTGCTTCAGATCAATTTAATAGACCTACTGTGTTAGATCTAGTAAAACTAATTGATACAAGAATCTATCCTGTTGGCAGACTTGATTATCACACATCTGGTTTAATATTACTTACAAATGACGGTGAGCTTACATACAAGCTTACTCATCCAAAGCATAATATATGGAAAAAATATATTGCTAAAGTTAAGGGTATACCAACAGAATTAGAAATGAAAAAATTTAAAACAGGTTTAAAAATAGAGAATTATACTACAGCTAGAGCTAAAATAAAAATTCTTGATGTAGCTGAAAAGAATTCAGAACTAGAAATACTTATAAAAGAGGGGAGAAATAGACAAGTTCGTAAAATGTGTGAAGCTATTAATCACCCAGTTATAAAATTAAAAAGGGTTAGCATAGGTGATATAAACCTTGGTAAGTTACAGGTAGGTGAATGGCGCTTTTTAAACGAAAAGGAACTAAAATATCTAAAAGAAATCTAAAAGAGGTGTGAATGATGATTATTTCCAGATTAGCAGAAAGTGAAGTTGAATTTAATTTAATTGACAAATTATTAGAAGAAGAACTAAACGTAAAAGTTAATTCAAAGAGTAATGATGTGGTATACCTTATCAAAGAAAATGAAACATTATTAGGCACGTGTATATTAACAATACAAGATGATAAAGCAGTATTAAACAATATATTCGTAAAACAACCATATAGAAGAAAAAGAATAGGAGATGGTTTATTACGTGCTTCATTAAACCATGTTTTAAGTAAAGGAATCGAAAAAGCGTATTACTATGATAAAAATCAATTTCTTGTAAAAGAGGGTTTTTTCAATGATATAGAAGAAAATACTTGTGATATAGATAAATTCTTTTCTTCATCTTGTTGTGGGGAGGAAAAATAAGATATGGAACAATTTAATAATGCTATTACAATTGCAAAAAACATAATGCAAACTTATGTGAAAGCTGGACAAACAGTAGTGGATACAACTATGGGAAATGGAAACGATACAAAGCTATTAGCATCATTAATTCAAAATGACGGTAAAGTTTATGCATTTGATATCCAACTAGAAGCTATAGAAAATACAAAAAAACTTTTAGAAGATAATAGTTTATTAGATAGAACTATATTAATCAATGATAGTCATTCTAAAATAGATGAGTACATAAAAGAAAATATAGATTTCGCTGTTTTCAATTTGGGTTATTTACCAACTGGTGATCATAAAGTTATCACAAAACCGGATTCTACAATCTTAGCACTAGAGCAATGCTTAAACAAATTAAATAAAAATGGTATTGTATTAATAACTATGTATTATAGTCACGATGGGGGATTAGAAGAGAAAATTGCAATAGAGGATTTTCTTAAAAGCTTATCACAGAAAAAATACAATGTAGCTCAGTTAAATTTTATTAATCAAGTTAACAATCCTCCTATACTTTGTATCATTGAAAAAAGGAAAAATAATTAGTCATTAAACAGAGAACCAAATTAATTTTGGTTCTCTGTTTAACATTAATTATACTTGCTGCAATCATCATGAAGATACAATACTGTATTTTTACTGCTTTTATAAACTATTTTTTTCACCGAAGAATTATTTTTAATTCTTTTTCCACATTTATAACATGTAAAATTAGATTTTTTTAGCTGTACAATACTTATATCCTTATCAAGGTGGTTATATTTATTCCAGCTTTTCCAACCTGTTTTACAGATTTGACTTCTATTATCAAAATCTGCATAGACCCATTTGAGTAACCTGTGAAAATGAAAAGGATATTTAGTATATCTAATAAACGATTCTGGTAATCCAAGCGATATAGTATATTTTTCAAAAGCTTCTTCAATCCTAGATTGAAGCGGCTCACCAATTTTTACGCTGTTATATTTATAATCTTTTTCTTTAAACCATTTTCTCAAATTATCAAACATATATCCTCTACATACGTTTATCTCTTCATCTTTAACTACATTAATTGTATTAAACATTTTATCTATTATTTTAATCACATAATTTAAGTATTCTTTTTTATCAAACATATCTTTTGTATAATACGATATTGGTATGAAATCATGTAAAAATTCACCAGTTTCAACTCGCATAATGCCTATACATGTTCCTCCAATTAAACTTCCACTACCTGCATCATCAATTTGTATCATAAAATCACCTCAATAAGCCAACAATATTAATAACCCATATAATTCGTATAATGATAAATATTATTTAATTCCATGAATAATGTGGATTATATCCTATTAATATTATTGTCATTATGTCCTAGATAATACTACATTTCAAAGGAGAAAAAAATGAATATTTTAATAACAAATGATGATGGAATTCATGCTGATGGTATAAGACAACTTTCTACAGCTTTAAAAGAACTTGGCAATATATTTATTATAGCACCTGATACAGAACGAAGTGCTTGTGGACATTCTATAACATTACATCAACCTCTCAGAATAAAAAAAGAAAATATATCAAAAAATATAAAAGCATGGAGTATCACTGGAACACCAAGTGACTGTGTAAAAATAGCTATAGAAAATATATTACCACAAAAACCTGACTTAATAGTATCTGGTATAAATAATGATGCAAATTTAGGCACTGATGTCATATACTCTGGGACTGTATCAGCAGCTGTTGAAGGAGCTTTATATGATATACCTTCATTAGCTATTTCAATTTATAAAAAAAGCGAAGAAATTATATATGAAGGAGCACTTTTTTACTCCTGCAAATTGGTTGAATATGTTATTAATAATAAACTAAATACTCCCCCCATACTTAATATTAATATACCTTCTTTAAGTAAAGAAGATATTCAAGGTATCAAAATTACTGAGTTAGGAATAAGAAAATATAACAACGAATACATAATGAGAAAAGACCCTATGGGTCAAAGCTATTATTGGCTTTCAGGAAGTATAATAGATATAAAAAATAGCATTGAAAGTGATGTGAGCGCTGTAGAGACTGATTTCATATCTGTTACACCTTTACAGTATAATCTAACAAATTACGAATTAATTAATACCTTAAAAGACAAAAAATTGAGTGAAATATGCATAAGATGAAATCATTCTTGCATCTTTTGGTTTAATTCTAAAATAAATGAAATAAAACTTGCAAAATATAAATCCATCTGTTATTATCTAAGGTAGATAAGATAAAAAAAGGGGGGCTTATTTTGTCCGCACAAAATAATAAACAATTAATTATTAAACCAGAATGGTGTAAAGGGTGTGGCATTTGTATAAATTTTTGTCCGAAAGATGTTTTAGAACTTAATGAAAAAGGTAAAATAAACATTAAAAATATTGATGAATGCATTAAATGCGGCTTATGTGAGCTACGTTGTCCTGATTATGCTATTTATCTAAAGGAGGATAAATAATGAGTAAGAATGTCAAATTAATGCAAGGAAATGAAGCATGTGTTGAAGGTGCTTTAGCAGCAGGCATGAGATTTTACGCTGGTTATCCAATCACTCCTTCAACAGAAGTAGCAGAATTATCTTCATTAAAGCTACCACAAGTAGGTGGTAAATTTATTCAAATGGAAGATGAAATTGGAGGAATGGCAGCTACTATAGGTGCATCCTTAGCAGGACTTAAATCCATGACAGCAACAAGTGGTCCCGGCTTTTCACTTAAACAGGAAAATTTAGGTTATGCATGTATGGCAGAAGTTCCATGTGTAATAGTTAATGTACAACGTGGAGGTCCAAGTACCGGATTACCTACTTCGCCTTCTCAGGGAGACGTTATGCAAGCTAAATGGGGAACTCATGGTGACCATCCTATGATAGCATTAACTCCTAGTTCTGTTAAAGAAACATTTGATTTAACTGTAAAAGCTTTTAATTTTGCAGAAAAATTCAGAACACCTGTTATACTTTTATTAGATGAGGTAGTAGCTCATATGAGAGAAAGAACTGAAATACCTGATCAAAGCGAAATAGAAGTTATTGATAGAAAGAAACCTCAAAAAGATTTAGATACATATAACCCATATAAAGTAGTTGATGATACACTTGTTCCACCAATGGCAGCGTATGGTGAAGGATACCGTTTCCATGTAACAGGTTTATCTCATGATGTAACTGGATTTCCAAGCAATGATGGAGTAATTGCTAAAAATCTTTTAAATAGATTAATGGACAAAGTAAACGATAATATGGATGAATTATCTATATATGAAAATTATAAAATGGAAGATGCAGAGATAGCAATTGTTGCATATGGATCTACTGCTAGATCAGCAAAAAGTGCTGTAGATGCAGCCAGAGAAGAAGGAATAAAGGTTGGTTTATTCAGACCTATGACTATTTGGCCATTTTTAGCTAACCAAGTTAAAGAATTAGATAATAAAGTGAATAACATCATTGTTGCTGAAATGAATTTAGGTCAATATTCGTTAGAGGTAGAAAGAGTATGTAAATCAGCAAATGTCATTCATTATGGAAAAATAAATGGCGAACTTATTACTCCTAATGAAATTTTATCAAAGATTAAGGAGGTTCTATAATGTCTAGTGAATTAATAAATAAATATTTCAGAATGAATAAACTGCCACACATTTGGTGTCCAGGTTGTGGTCATGGTATTTTAATGCATTCTATAGTCAAAGCAATTGATAATCTAGGTTTAAATAAAGATGATGTTTGTATCGTATCAGGCATTGGTTGTTCATCAAGAGCCCCTGGATATATGGATTTTAATACTCTTCATACAACACATGGTCGTGCATTAGCTTTTGCTACTGGAATTAAACTAGCTAATCCAAAGCTTGAAGTTATAGTAATATCTGGTGATGGCGATAGTTCTGCAATAGGTGGTAATCATTTAATTCATGCAGCTAGAAGAAATATTGGTATTACTACTGTAATATTTAATAACTCAATATACGGAATGACTGGAGGACAATACTCTCCAACAACACCAACAGGCGACAAAGGTACTACAGCTCCATACGGAAACATTGATAACAACTTTGATTTATGTAGATTAGCAGAAGCTGCTGGAGCTACATATACAGCACGTTCAACAGCTTATCATGCTAATATGCTTATTAAACAAGTAGAAAACGGTATTAAAAATAAAGGATTTTCATTAATTGAAGCAATAAGTGTATGTCCAACATATTATGGACGTAAAAATAAAAAAGGTGACTCTGTAAAAATGATGGAGTATCTAAGAGATGCAGGAATAAATGTTAATAAAGCAAAAAATATGAGTAGTGAAGAATTAGCTGACAAAATTGTAATTGGTGAATTCAACAATATTAGCAAACCTGAATATACTGACCAGTATCAAAATATAATTAATAGATTACAAGGGGAGCGATAGTATGGTAAATCAAAAGGAAATTAGATTAAGCGGTTCAGGTGGTCAAGGACTTATTTTAGCAGGTATTATACTTGCCGAAGCTGCAATTTTAGATGGAAAAAATACTATACAATCTCAATCATACGGTCCTGAAGCTAGAGGAGGAGCAAGCAAAGCTGAAGTTATAATTAGTGATAATGTAATAAATTATCCAAAAGTAAGAAATTGTGATTTAATGCTTTCTTTAACACAAGTTGCGTGTGATAAATATCTTTCTCAATTAAATGAAGGTGGAATTCTTATAATTGATGATTCTATTGAAGAACCTAATAGAAATGATATAACTATTTACAGACTTCCTATTATAAAAACTGCTGCTACTAATATAGGAAGAATAATGGTATCAAACATCGTTGCTTTAGGGGCTTTAAACGGTATTTCTAATCTAGTAAATGAGAACTCTTTAAAGAAAGCAATTTTAAATAGAGTACCAAGAGGAACAGAAAATTTAAACGAAAACGCATTTAACGCTGGATTACAATTAGCAAAAGCATTATAATATATATATGTATATTATAATGATAAGGGTTGATGTATAATGAATAATACTAATATATTAAAATTAATCCAAGCTAAATATAGTATTTTTAGTAAAGGACAAAGGCTAATAGCCGAATATATTACAGAAAATTATGACAAAGCTGCTTTTATGACAGCTTCAAAGCTTGGTAGAACAGTAGGTGTGAGTGAGTCCACTGTAGTAAGATTTGCAATAGCATTAGAGTTTTCAGGTTACCCAAAACTCCAAGAAGCTTTGCAAGAACTTATTAAAAACAAACTAACAACTGTTCAAAGACTGAACATGACAGATGATCTATCTAACACAAAAAAATTATACAAAGAAATACTTAAAGCTGATATTGAAAATATTAAATCTACTATTGATGGGTTAGACGAAATAACTTTTAATGAGGTAGTTGATAAAATATGTTCAGCTGAAAAAGTTTATGTTTTAGGATTGAGAAGTTCTTCAACCCTAGCTGCATATTTTGGGTTTTATCTTGGATTTATATTAAAAAACGTTAAAGTTGTTGTATTTGGTACTAGTGATGTATTTGAACAATTACTTAAAGTAGATAAAAATGATATAGTAATTGGCATTGGTTACCCTAGATATTCAAGAAAAACCTTAGAAGCATTAAAGTACGTTAGAGAACAGGGTTGTAAAGTAGTTGGAATTACTGATAGTTATGTATCTCCAATAGCTAATTTAGCTGATTATCCATTGATAGCTGCAAGTAATCTTGTTTCTTTAGTTGATTCGCTTGTTGCACCAATGAGCTTGATAAACTCATTAATTATTGCAATAGCTAATAAAAACAAACAAGAAGTAAGCCATTACTTTACTAAACTAGAGCAAATTTGGGATAAGTATAATATATACGATGGAAAAGAAAAGTTTTCACTATAAAATGTGTCTTTTTAGGCACATTTTTTATGTCTTATCATTTATGTAAAAAAATTATCTATAATGTTAAACTTGTAATTTTTCAATTTGAATTTTTTTAAATATATTTTATAATTATGATAACACTATACTTGAGGTATAAGGTAATTTAATATATAATTAACAGGAGAGTATATACGAGTATTTTTTATATTGCTCAGATTGATATTTATCTGAGTAATCAACTATGCTTAAACACTAAAGATGTTGAATATATACTTAATTATATATTCTAAGCTAAAATGAACTTTATTAATGACTTTTTATACTCACTTATGAGGAGGATATTATGAATAATATTACTATAGCAGTAGATGGTCCTGCTGGAGCAGGAAAAAGTACTATTGCTAAAATAATAGCTAAGAAATTAAAAATTAACTATATAGATACTGGAGCAATGTATAGAGCTTTTACATATTTAATCGTTTCAAAAAATATTGATTTTAATAATAAAATTGAAATACAAAGAGAATTAAAAAATGTTAAAATTGAATTTTTAAATAACCACATATATTTAAATGATAAAATAGTAGATAGTGAAATTAGAACTGATATTGTAAATAAAAATGTTTCAAACATAGCTAAGCTAGATTATGTTAGAGAACATCTTGTTAATTTACAAAAGATTATTGCTCAAAAAGGTAACACTATAATGGATGGTAGAGACATAGGTACAAATGTCATTCCAGATGCTAAATATAAATTTTTCATAACAGCATCTTTAGCGGAAAGAGGAAAGAGAAGACATAAACAACTAATAAAAACAGCAAATGATATTTCTTTATCTCAAACAATCAAAAGTATTGAAAAAAGAGATATAATAGATGCAACTAGGCAGGTATCACCGCTAATTAAAGCTCATGATGCTATAGAGATAGATACCACAAATAAAACTATAGATGATACTGTTGAAATAATTCTTAACTACATTAGGGAAGGTGGAAATTAATGAGCTTATATAACTTTTGTAAAAATACAGCAGGGGTTTTGATCAAAATTATATATAAAATCGAAGCAAAAAACGTTGAAAAGATACCAAAAGAAGGCAAAATTGTGATTTGTGGTAATCATGTAAGCTTATTGGATCCTGTGATAGTAGGTATTATATGCCCTAGGAAAATTAATTTTATGGCTAAAAAGGAATTATTTAATAATATATTATTACGAAAATTATTTCTTTCTATAGGTGCTTTCCCAGTTGATAGAGCAAAAGCTGATGTATCAGCTATTAAAAAATCATTAAAGCTTTTAAAAAATGAAGAAGTATTAGGAATATTTCCAGAAGGTACTAGGGTTAAAACAAAAGATTCAAGCAATACTAAAGCCGGTATATCTATGATAGCTATTAAAGCCAAAGCCCCGGTACTACCTGTATATATAGACACAAATTATAAGTTATTTAGTAAAGTAAAAATAAACATAGGAGATCCAATATTTTTAGATGAATATTATGGCAAAAAAAATACGAATGAAGATTATAAAACTCTAAGTATAGATATTATGGACAAACTATATTCTCTAAAATAAAATCTTTAATAAGGGAGGTTTTCATTTGGAAATTATCATGGCTGATGTTTATGGTTTTTGTTATGGTGTAGAAAGATCAATAAATACAGCATTAAAAACTGTGGAAAATTCAAAGAATATATTTTCCCTTGGGCCTTTAATACACAATAATCAAGCAATTGAATTCTTAAAAAATCATGGAATAACTATAATTGATAGCATAGATAATATTGATAATACTAGATTAATAATAAGATCTCATGGAGTACCTTTAAAAATCTATGAAAAAGCTAAAACTAAGAATATAGATATTATTGATTGTACATGTCCTTTTGTAAGGAAAATTCAAAAAAAAGTTGCTAAATATCACAATGAGGGTTATGAAATAATAATCATAGGAAACCCTGATCATCCAGAAGTTATAGGAATTAATGGTTGGTGCAATAATAAAGCATATATTATTAATTCAAAAGATGGTATTGATGAAATCCCAAATTGTGATAAAATATGTATTGTAGCTCAAACTACAATGAATGTTGAAAAGTTTGATTCTTTAGTTAAAATATTATGTAAAAAGGGGGACGAAGTAAAAGTATTCAATACTATTTGCAATGCAACTAGTTTAAGGCAAAAAGCTTGTTTTGAGCTTTCACAAAAAGTTGATGCTATGATTGTAATCGGTGGATATCATAGTTCCAATACCGAAAAATTAGTATCTATTAGTAAACAGCATTGTAAAACGTACCATATTGAGACTATAGAAGACTTAGACATCAATGAATTTCAAAATTTAAGTACTATTGGAATAACAGCAGGTGCATCAACGCCTGACTGGATTATTAAGGAGGTTATTGCAAAAATGAGTAATTCTGAAGAAATGAAGAACATAATGGAAGAATACGAGAAATCTTTTGTTGATTTAACTAGAGGAGATGTTGTAGAAGGAACAGTTATATCAATTAACAAAAATGAAGCTATGATAAATATTGGATATAAAGCGGATGGAATACTTCCTAGAGAAGAATATTCTAATGATCCATCTGTAAACATAAATGATACGCTAAATATTGGAGATAAAATTAATGTTTTAATAATGAAATTCGATGATGGAGAAGGTAACGTTTTACTATCTAAGAAAAGAGTAGACGAAATTCAAGGATGGGAAAACTTAGCTACTGCTTATGAAAATGAAGAAATAGTTGAAGCTAAAGTTGTTGAAGTAATAAAGGGCGGTCTATCCGTAGTTGTTAATAATATTAAAGGTTTTGTACCTGCTTCTCATGCATCTAGCAAATTTATGTCAGATTTATCATCATTAATTGGTGTAGTTTTTGATGTGAAAATTATTGATTTTAAAAATAGGAAAAAACTTGTTCTATCTAGAAAAGTAGTACAACAAAAAGAAGAAGCAGAAAGATTAGAAAAAGTATGGTCTAAAATAGAAAAAGATGCTGTTTTACAAGGAGAAGTTAAAAGACTAACAGATTTTGGTGCATTTGTTGATATCGGCGGTATAGATGGGCTTATTCATATTTCTGAGATGTCTTGGGGAAGAGTAAAACATCCTTCAGAAGTAGTTAGTATAGGTGACCATGTAGAAGTTATCGTACTTAATTTTGATAAAGACAAACAAAGAATCTCTTTAGGACTTAAACAGTTAACAAAACATCCTTGGGATACAGCAACAGAAAAATATAATATTGGTGATGTTGTTGAAGGTAAAGTTGTTAAACTACTTGATTTTGGAGCATTTGTAGAATTAGAAGCAGGATTAGATGGACTTGTTCACATTTCTGAAATTAGTAGTAAGCACATAGCTAAACCATCTGATGAATTAACTATTGGTCAGAGTGTTAAAGTTAGAATCTTAGATATTAAAGCCGAAGATAAAAAAATAAGCTTAAGTATAAAAAAAGTTGATGAAACACCTCAAGAAGTTAAACCAGTAAAAGAAAAAGTTGAAATAGATAATTCTTATAGAGAAGAGTGTGAGGTTAGTATAGGAGATATATTAAATATAGAAAAAGAAGATGAATAAATAATTTTCTTTTGCTTATAATATATGATAACCTCAAAAATACATCAAAATCCTTTACATTTAAAATTGTGGCTTTTAGCCATAGTTTTTTTTTGGTACAATATAAGTACTATTATTATCCTGAATATTTTGGATTAAGTAAAGGGGTTTTTACAATGGATAAATATCATGAGTTTACGAAAAACGTATTCAAACTTATAAAGCTGGATTTAACTTCGTATAAAGAAAAACAAATGAAAAGAAGAATTAATTCATTGGTAACACGAAATGGTTTTAAAGATTTTGATGATTATTTTATTGCACTAAAAAAAGATAAGGAATTATTTAATCAATTTATAAATTATTTAACTATTAATGTATCTGAGTTTTATAGAAATGAAAAACAATGGGATATATTAGAAGAAAACATTATACCAGATTTAATTAAAAATAATAAAAGCTTGAAAATTTGGAGTAGTGCATGTTCTACAGGTGAAGAACCTTATTCCCTAGTTATGCTTATGACTAAATTCTATAGATTAAATAATATTAAGGTTTATGCAACAGATATAGACGAAGGAGCTATAGCTAAAGCAAAACTAGGTATATACAACGAAAAAAGCATTAAAAGTTTGCCTAAAGAATTTAAAGTAAAATATTTTGATAAAATCGGTAACTCTTTCAAAATTAAAGATGATATTAAGAATAGAGTACAATTCTCTAAGCTTAACCTACTAGAAGATAATTATCCTTCAAATTGTCATTTAATTATTTGTAGAAATGTAATGATATATTTCACTCAAGAAGCAAAAGATAAAATATATCATAAGTTCAAAAATTCATTAACTGATGATGGAGTTTTCTTTGTTGGTAGTACTGAACAAATAATAAAACCACTTGATTATAACTTAAAACCAATAAGGACATTCTTTTATTCTAAAGCTTAACAGAGTATCTTCTAAATGGTACATAATAAAACAAGAAAACTTAAATATAAATTTCATGTAAATTGCTTACTCAGGGAATGAAAGAGTAAGCAATTTATATGAAATTATAGTTTTTTTAGTACTCACCTCATAGTATTTAATTTTAATGAACAACCATAGTTTGAATACAAATTTTAATTAGTTTTGATTTATACTAATTATCAAAAGATTAAAATAATAAAAGGATAATTAAACATATATAAAGAATATTTTATTAAATAGATATATTTGAGGTGATTAAATGTTTGACAAGAGCAAAACATATACAATAGCTGAAGTATCTAAAATTACAGGGTATGATAAACATGTTTTAAGGTACTATGAAAAAGAATTTGAAATCGAAGTACCTAGAAATAAAGCAAATCATAGACATTACACTTATAAAGAGATTGAGACTTATAAAAGAATAAAAGATTTACAAGAAAACGGTTATACTAATAAACAAATTAAATTAATTATAAACTCTCCTGAAGTGTTAATTCAACAGTCACAAAGTGAATCTGCTATGACAACCTCTAGTTCTGCTCCTACAAAAAATCAAATCACAGAATTATCTAGTTACATAAAAAATGAAATTAAAGAAATTTTAATACTAAATGATGAAAAAAATATAAAAGCTATAAATGATTTAAATAATAAAATAGAAGAATTAACATGTGAAATAAGAAGCAAAGAAAGAGATATCTTAATATGTGAGAATGCAAAACTAAAAATGAAAATAAAAGAAAAATCATATGAAGTTGCTGAATTAAGGGAAAAATTAAAAAGAGAGCAAAATTCGAGAAAAGGACTTTTCAAAAAAATATTTTCCTAATTTCTATACATTATTTCTATACATTTAGCAGGAGGCGTTTTATGGACAAATTAAATATCAAACTTGAAAAAAATACTGGAAAAGCTTTATATGTTCAATTATATAATCAAATAAGAAAAATGATTTTAGAAAATACACTAAAGCCTCATTCAAAGCTGCCACCAATCAGAAAACTAGCATCTGAATTAGAAGTTAATAATGTAACAATAGTAAACGCTTATAAACTATTAGAAGAAAATGATTTTGTATACAAAAAGGTAGGTAGTGGTACTTTTATAAAAGATAACCATATGTTAGACAAGGAATATGATAGTTCAAAACTACAAAATTATAAACCAATCGTATATAATTTTGCCAGTACTACACCAACTTCAGATTTGTTTCCAGTAGAAGATTTTAAAGTTGTTATAAATAGCGTATTAAATAGAGACAAAGGCGGCGCTTTTATTTACCAACATTCTCAAGGATTTGAAAGTTTGAGAATATCAATTAAGAAATTTTTATATAAATCAAAAATATTCACTGATATAGATAATATACATATAGTTTCTGGAGCTCAACAAGGCATAGATATTATTTCTAAAGCTTTAGTGAATTATGGAGATATAGTTTTTTGTGAATCACCTACTTACGGAGGTGCTATAGCAGCCTTTAAATCAAGGGGTGCTAAAATTATTGATATAAATTTGGAAAATGACGGGCTAGATATGCGTACTTTAGAAAATAAGCTTTTAAATTTTAAACCTCAATTTATTTATGTCATGCCAAATTTTCAAAACCCTACTGGAATTTCTTATAGTATTCAAAAAAGGAAACAATTAATTGATCTTGCCAAGAAATATGATACATATATAGTAGAGGATGATTATGTAAGAGAAATTAACTATAATGATAATAATATACTACCAATTAAATCTATGGACACAAATAATCGAGTTATATATATTAAGAGTTTTTCAAAGACTTTAATGCCTGGATTAAGATTAGGTTTTACAATAATTCCTCTTAAAATATATTCTGATGTATTAACAGCTAAGCAAACTTCAGATATTTCAACATCAGCTTTGATACAAAGATGCTTTGACTTATATTTGAGAAAAGGATTATGGGAAAAGCACATACAAAATATGAATGAAATATATAGCTTGCGATATAATACAATGATTAAATCTCTAAAAAAATATATGCCAAAAGAAATACAATACAATATACCATATGGAGGCTTAGGATTTTGGTTTGCACTGCCTGAAGGTTTTTCTTCAATAAAACTACATGATTTATGTATAAATAACGATATTTCAATTGTTTCAGGTTCTAATTTCTATGTTAATAAACAAGACAGTAATAATTTTAGATTAAGTATAGCTTCAATTAGTGAAAATCTAATAGAAGAGGGGATAGCAAAACTTTCTAAGATTATTAGTGACTTTTTACAAAATCCAAATAATCAATACATTAACAATGATACTTCTTTATCGTTTTTTTAGAATTATAAAATCATTTTAGAAAAAGATTTTATATCAAAATAAAAAGACCTTGGTTAAATTTTATACCAAGGTCAAAATTTTTATCTATTATTATATGCTTTTAATCCTTCCTCTAATATATGCATAGCTCTCTTTAAAGAATCTTGATTCAATACATATGACATTCTAACTTCATTTTTACCAAGACCTTTAGATGCATAAAAGCCTTCAGCAGGTGCTAACATTACAGTTTCATTATTAACATCAAATTCTTTTAATAACCATACAACAAAGTCTTCAGCATTTTCAACTGGAAGTTGTGCTATTATATAAAACGCTCCATGAGGTTTTTTACAATTTACACCTTCCATTTTATTAAGAGCATTGTAAACAATATCTCTTCTCATCTTGTATTCTTCAACTACTTCTTTAAAATAATCGTCTGGAACATCTACTAAACTAGCAGCTCCAATTTGTTCAACTGTAGCAACACATAATCTACTTTGACAAAGCTTAAGTATTTGTTTGATTAAATCTTTGTTTTTACTTGCAACAGAACCAATTCTAGCTCCACATGCACTGTAACGCTTAGATACACTGTCAGTTATAATAACTCTATCAGCAATATCTTCAAACTCAGCAAAACTCATATATTCAAACCCATCATATACGAATTCTCTGTATACTTCATCTGAAATAATGAAGAAATCGTTTTCCTTAGCAAGATCTCTGAGCATTTCCATTTCCTTAATAGTATAAATACAGCCAGTAGGATTACCAGGATTAGATATTAATATTGCTTTAGTTTTTGGTGTGATTAACTTCTGTATTTCTTGCCTTGGGGGTAAATGGAATCCTTCTTCGGCTTTAGTAGTTATAGGAACTACCTTAATACCTGCCATAGTACCAAATCCATTGTAATTAGTGTAAAAAGGTTCTGGAACAAGTATTTCATCTCCATTGTCACATAAAGACATCATAGCAAACAATAATGCTTCACTTCCACCATTTGTTATTAAAATCTCATCTTGTTCAAATCTAATATTATATTTAGCATAATACTTTATAAAACTATCAATTAACTGAGGAAGTCCTTGTGAAAAACTATAAGCAAGAACATCTTCGTTAAAGTCCTTTATAGATTCAAAAAAAGAAGATGGAGTTTTAATATCGGGCTGACCTATATTAAGATGGTAAACCTTCTTTCCATTATTTTTGGCTTCCACTGCAATAGGTACTAACTTTCTAATTGGAGATTGTTGCATGGAAGTAATTCTGTTTGAAAATTTCATTAAATCCCCTCCTTAACAATAATTGTTAATCTTTCATTAATATGATAACATATACTTTGTTAAAAATAAACACAATTTATCACAAATGAAAAAAAACTATTTAATTAAAACACGGTTATAGTATTTTAGCTTATTACTGATAGTTTTGTATTTATTAAGTTATTTTAAATAATTATATGATTAATTTTATAGTTTCCTTTTTTATATAAAATTATAATTAAGTTAATATTCTACTACTTTATACATCACTTTTCATGAACATCTCTTCAAAATTTTTAGCGTAAAAGTTGACCGTTAGAAAATTTTCGCTGGTAGAGAAGATTTTGATACAACAATGTATTATAAAATATAGTTCTTCTTGTAAAAAAAGATGTGAATACAACTAAGCTCTTAATGTTATTAAATATGCTATACCGTTAATAAAAAAATAGATTAGAAATATTATATATACTTTTTTATTAACTATTATTTGTTTAATTTTTATTGCTTTTGAAAATGTATTTACTATACCTACGCTATGTGCCACATCTTCAGGATTTTTTACTAAATTAACATTTTGATAATGCATTACTGCTCTATTATATAATGGTGTAGATTTGATAAAAAAAATATATATGGGTAAAGTTAATGAAATTAAAGTCCAAAATACAAAAAAATTACTTAATCCTATATATTTCATTTGGTCTCTCAAAAATATATAAGAAAATAGTTCAATTAAACCAAATGAAAATATTTTCAAATACCTCTTCATTTTATTCTCTCCATATCAATTTATTTGTATTATAATAATTATAACATATAAATTTGTAAATGTATAAATTATCCATGCTTATATTTATTACCTTGAACCTTTCTATTTTATAAAAAAGTTAATGTTTGCTTCTAATGATAATAAACAAAAAGTATTCTGAAATTAATTTTAGTAATAAATTTATCTTTTAAAACTTTATCAGATATACTATTGACATTTAGTAAATATTAGTATATAATCAATTAAATATAAATATTACAGGCTATGAAGAGAAGAGTAAATTGATATATTCTTTTACAGAAAACTCCGTATTGCTGAGAATGGAGTAAAGAATTTTCTTTTGAAAAAAGCCTCTGAGCTTTGCACTAGCTCTATATAGAGTAACATGCAACGGGAGCTCCCGTTATAGAGATAAAGTATCGCATATAAACAGTTTGCCGTACTTGAAGAGGCAAATATGGTGACATATTTGCAAACTGGGGTGGTACCACGAAGCATATACTCTCGTCCCCAAGACTATGTCTTGGAGGTGAGAGTTTTTTTATTGAGCATGGAACAAAATATGAGTTTCATTGTTTTATTACTAATAATACTATTTTAGAAAGGTGGTATCACTATGAAATATGATGATTTAAATAATTTGAAAGAAATAATACCTGATGCAAATGAAATGATAGTTGAAAGAATAAAAAAATCACAAAAATTAAAAGATCTTAATACATCTTTATATCCTTACAGTTACAAAAAGACATCACATTCTATAGATATAATAAATGACTTTAACAATATAAAAGAAAATGATAGTTTTTCTATAGCGGGAAGAATAATGTTACTACGTAATATGGGCAGTTCTTGTTTTGCAAATTTAAGAGACCAAGAAGGAGATATACAAGTTTATTTTAATAAGAAAAACTTGGGTTTAGAGTTGTACAATATTATTAAATTATTTGATATAGGGGACATAATAGGAGTTGAAGGAAATGTATTTAAGACAAAAACCGATGAAATAACATTAAGAGCTTTTAAAGTAACACTATTAAGCAAATCAATAAGACCTCTTCCTGAAAAATATCATGGCTTGCAAGATAGTGATCTTAAGCAAAGACATCGCAGCCTTGATATGATAATGAATAAAGAAGTAAAAAAGAGATTTATCAATAGAGCAAAAGCAATGTCAGCAATCAGAGAATATTTAAATAATAAAGGCTTCATTGAGATTGATACACCTATTTTAGATACAAAATATGGTGGAGGAGAGGCAAAACCTTTTTCAACATATGTAAATGCTTTAAATTGTGAAGTATTTATGAATATATCACCCGAACTATATCTAAAAAGATTAATGGTTGGAGGACTTGAAAGAGTATATTCCTTTTCAAGATCATTCAGGAATGAGGGTATAGATAGAACTCACTATCCTGAATTTACGCTTTTTGAATGTTACATGGCTTATGCTGACTATAATGACATGATGGCTTTAATGGAACAATTATATGAATATGTATTCACTAAAGTACTTGGTAGTACTAAAATATCATATAATGGCATAAGTATTGATTTTAAAGTGCCATGGAGAAGAGCAAGTATGTGTGATTTAATAAAGGAGAATTTAGATATATCTATAGAAAATTTATCTAAAAAAGAAATAGTTAAAATAATTAAAGAAAAAAATATATCAATAAATGAAGAATTATCTTTAGAAGAATTATCTAAAAGCGATTTAATTATGTCTTTGTTTGATGATAATTGTGTAGATGGATTAATTCAACCAACTTTTGTTATCGATTTTCCGAAAGATTCATCCCCATTATGCAAAACCCATAGGCAAAATAATGAATTAATAGAACGATTTGAACCATATGCATATGGAGTTGAACTAGGGAATGCTTATTCTGAATTAAATGATCCATTAGCTCAGAGAATACTTCTAAATGATCAAGCTAAAAAATTAAGAGCAGGATTTGAAACAGCAAGTCCAATGGATGAAGAATTTGCAAAAGCTTTAGATATTGGAATGCCACCAGCCGGTGGACTTGGTATAGGCATAGATAGGATGATAATGTTCTTGACAAATACTTATTCAATAAAAGACGTTATAGCTTTTCCATTAGTTAAAAGATAAATCAAAATTTTTATTTACTTTCTTTTAGTTTACTAAAAGAAAGTATTTTTTTTTGCACATAGGAAATTATACTATTAAATCAAATAACTAATTGAAAGGAGAATTTTCATGCATACTATGTGGAAAGGTTCTATAAGCTTTGGATTAGTCAATATTCCTATCAAAATGTTTACAGCTACTGAAAATAAAGATATACGCTTTAGATATTTACATAAAGAATGTCATACTCCTGTTAAGTATAAAAAATATTGTGAAACATGTGGTCGAGAAATAAAGGAAGATGAAATTATTAGAGGCTTCGAGTATGAAAAAGGACATTTTGTAATAATGAATGAAGAAGATTTTGAATCCGCTAAGGCTGAGGTTTTAGACAGGGCAATTGACATAATAGATTTTGTAAATCTTAGTGAAATAGACCCAATATATTATGATAAATCTTATTATTTATCACCACAACAAACGGGGGGCAAAGCTTATAATTTACTAAGAAAAGCTATGAATGATACAGGTAAGATAGCCTTAGCAAAAATAACAATTAGAAACAAACAATCACTAGCGGCACTCAGAGTATATAAAAACACCTTAGTTCTAGAAACAATATTCTACCCTGATGAAGTTAGAGCTATTAATAATATACCTAATCTTCCTGAGAATACAGATGTCAATGAAAAAGAATTAGATATAGCCAAGCAACTAATTAAGCAATTAACTACAGAGTTTAAACCTGAAAACTATAAAGATGATTATAGAGAAGCATTACAAGAAATTATAGAAAATAAGATACAAGGAGCTGAAACTATTAAAACAGCACCAAAACCTACTGCTCATAATGTTGTAGATTTAATGTCTGCACTACAAGCCAGCTTAAAAGATAAGAAAAAAGAGACTAAGAAAAAAACAAAGAAAGTTACTGCTAAAAAAACAAAAGGAGCAAGCTAATTAATGAAAAACATTGCACCTATGGAACCTATTAAAGCTACAGCTATTCCAAAAGGTACTGAATGGATACATGAAATAAAATTTGATGGAATAAGAGGCATTTTATACTATGATAAAATTAATTTTAAATTATACTCTAAAAAAGGTAATGAATGTCTAGCAAGCTTTCCTGAAATAAAAGGCTTTAAAAAAATCTTTAAAGGTAATTCAGCAATAATTGATGGCGAATTAACCGTTTGGAACGAAAAAAGTCATTCATTTCATGATGTATTAATAAGATCCAGAAGCAAATCAGAAAAAAAAATAAAACAAAACATATCAAAATATCCATTAACTTATGTTATGTTTGATATTCTGAATTATAATGACAAAGATTTATTAAACTTTCCTCTAATTGAAAGAAAGAATATTCTAAAAGATAGTATCAGTATTAACAATAATTTTTTTTATAGTGATTATTATGATGATGGAAAGCTGCTTTTTGATAAAGTTAAGGAATATGGCTTTGAAGGGATAGTATCAAAGAAAAAAAACAGTCCATATGTACCTCTAAAAAAACATAATTATTGGTACAAAATTAAAGTAAAAAAGAAAATTTTAGCAGTAGTAAGTGGTGTAAGCATCGAAAATAATTCAATAAAGTCACTACTACTTGGAATTTTTAAAGATAATGGGCTTATATACATAGGTAACGCTTCCTTGGGACTTTCGCAAAATGATCTATACACTTTGAAACAAAATTTAGAATTATTAAAAATCGATAAGAATCCTTTTATTAATCTAAAAGACAGCAAGACTAACGTGTTTATTAAACCCATATTAACATGTTGGATTGAGTTCTTTGAATGGACTAACAGCGGTAAATTAAGACATCCTCAAATAATTGGATTTAGCGATATAAATGCACAAAAAGCTACAGGAAAGGAATACAGCATATGAGAAACATAGATATAACTAACCCTAATAAAATAATGTGGTCAAAACTAAATATAAGAAAAATTGATTATATCACAATACTATATAAGCTATCGTCATACATTTTAAAATATGCTAAAAACAGAGATTTGACCGTAATAAGATATCCTGATGGAGTAGAAGAGAAAAGCTTCTATCAGAAGAATCTTCCAAACTACGCTCCAGACTGGGTAGAGCATTCCTTAGACAATATAGATATCCTAATGTGGATGGGCAATCAGGCAGCATTAGAATTTCATACAAGCTTCAATACAAAAGATAAGCCTAATAATCCATGTAGCTTAATATTCGATTTGGACCCTTCAAAAGGACAAACCTTCACACAAGTAGTAGAGGTCGCTCTATTAATACATGAAACATTATTAAGTCTTAATATAAAAAGCTATGCAAAAACATCTGGAGCAACTGGAATACAAATATACATACCTGTTGGCGGAAAGTATTCATATGAAGAAGCAAGGAAAATAAATGAATTCTTCGGCATATATTTTTCACAAAAATACAAAGATAAAATAACAATAGAGAGATTGGTAAAAAACAGAAATAAAAAATTGTACTTTGATTATCTACAGATGTGGAAAGGAAAAACAATAATAACACCATACTCCCCACGAGCAGTAAAAGATGGACTAATAGCAACACCTGTTTTATGGCAAGAACTAGAAAGTGGAATTGATATACATGATTTTAATTTGCATAATATAATAAATAGAATTGAAAAAGTAGGAGATGTGTTTTGTAATATGTACAGTAATGTTCAGAATTTGGATTTTATTTTAAAAGAAATGAGTTATTAAGAAAAAGTTAATAATTAAAAAAGGATTCATATCGTATATAATAGAATTTGTTATAAGTATAATAAATTTCTATTTAATATTATTTATTATAAAAATACCAAATATTAAAGGGGATAACAATGAAAATAAAAGTTTTAAAAAAGATTTATCTAATTTTAAGTATTAGCATAATCCTAATAGCTTTAATATTTTTCATAAACGACTATCATAACTATACTAAGGAATTAGATGTTTATAAGAACTTTATTATGGACAACCATCCAAAATGTACTGAAGAATTTTGGGATGCAAATAAAAAGGTTTTTGATGAAATATACTTAAAAAGTTATTTCGATAAAGATATTGCAAAAACAATTTCTATGCTTTTAGCAAGAATAGATGATGGACATACTTCGCTTAATGACTTAGAAAAGAAGTATAAATCAGTTGATTTTAAAATTTCATGCTATAATAACAAAATATATATTAGTAAACCAAGCAAAACATATCCTCTGTTAGAAAAAGGTGATGAAATAATTCAGATAGGAAGCATGAAAACAGCCGAAATAATCAAAAATATGACAAAATATATATCAGCGGATAATATTTATTTTTTGAATTATCGGATTCAACAATTATTATTTACGGACGTTTATTTTGATTATTTAAATTTAGGAAAAAACACCAAAATAACTATTAAAAAAAATAACAATGAAATAGAAGCAGTAGATATAAATTTAAATATAGATTATTGTCCTTTAAATGATTACACCTTCAAAAATAGCTACAAAATAGAAAAAGATTATGCAGTATTAAAAATAAATAATATGCTATATAACAGCAATAATTTAAGAATATTATCTTGTTTTTTTTATAATATCAATTTAAATAAAATAAACACTATAATTGTTGATATATCTAGTTGCTCTGGCGGAAATTCATATATAATAAATGAATTCCTTAAATATATAACAATAAAAGAATACTATAATTATGATGGTTATAAAATACGTAATAATCATAAAGGTATTAATAATTTATATAATGGCAAAATTATCGTTTTAGTATCAAATAAATCATATAGTGCAGCTTCAGGATTTGCTGGAGTTTTTAAATATAATAACCTAGGTATATTAATTGGCGAAACATTGGGAGGAAATGCAAATTCTTATGGCAATCCAAAATCTATGAATATTAATAATACAGATTATTCGCTTAGTGTTTCAACTGACTTATTTCAAATCCCAAATAAAAATAATGAAAACTTAGTAACTCCACATATAATGCTTTCAGATGTAATAAATGATTATAAGGGCTTAGATATGTACCATGATGATATGGATACATTATATGATATAGTTTTAGAAGCTTTCAAAAATTATAATTTAAATAATAATTAATGTTACATAATACCTTATATATTTTCAAAATTGTTAATATAAATTAATATTTTTTATTTTTAAAGGAACTTCCTATATTATAATAGAATGATGTTAAAATTAGCTTTATATTCTATTAAATGTTATTCATATTAAATATAAACTATAAAAACATTATTTATAGGAGGGAATTATGAAAATAAAAGTTTCAAAAAAACATTGTTTAGTTTTTACCATCGGTTTTATCCTAGCACTTTTAATATATTTTATAAACGACTATCGTAATTATACTAAAGAATTAGATGTTTATAAGAACTTTATTATGGACAACCATCCTAAATGTACTGAAGAATTTATAAATGCAAAAAAAGATGTTTTCAATGACATATATAAAGAAAACTATTCTAAAAAAGATATATTTAAGGCAGTTTCTATGATGGTTGCTACATTAAATGATGCACATTCTAAGGTATATGATAAGGAAATCAAATATAAAGTACCCGATTTTCGTGTTACATGTTATGATAATAGATTTTATATATTGGAAGAAAGTAAAACATATCCTCTATTAGAAAAAGGAGATGAAATTATTCAAATAGGAGATATGAAAATAGACGAAATCATAAAAGAAATGTCTAAATATTTAACTGCAGATAATATTTATTATTTAAATAGTAGACTTCCAAGTTTTTTATTTACAGACGTTTATTTTAAATATTTAAATTTAAACCCTAATAATACTGAAATACAAGTTAAAAAGAAAAATAATGAGATTAAAACATTAAATATTTCATTGAATGTAGATTTCAATAAAAAGTATAAACCATTAAATAATAATTATGATATAAATGAAAATTATGCGGTTCTAAAAATGAAATACATGGTAGATTCTATGAAAAATATAGAAATGCTTTCTAATTTTTTTGAAGAAGTTAATACTAACAAAATTAATAACATCATTATTGATATTTCAAAATGTTCAGGTGGATATCTTCGTTTTATAGATGAATTTTTTAAATATTTACCAATTGAATCTTATTATAGCCTTGATAATGTATTAGTTAACAATAATCAAAAATATGATGAAAATTTATATAAAGGAAATATAATTGTTTTAACATCAAATTATACTTATAGTGGCGGTTGTATTTTTGCAGGATTAATCAAGTATAATGATGTTGGTATTTTAATTGGTGAAACTGTTGGAAATAACTCAACATTATATAATAATCCAAAAACAAGTATAAACTCTAATTATGTTTTAAAAGTTGCAACTGTTCCAGGGATAATACCAAATAAAAATAATGAAAGCTTAATAACTCCACATATAATGCTTTCGGATGTAATAAATGATTATAAAGGTATAAATATGTATAATGATGACATGGATAAATTATATGATATAATTCTTGAAACTTGTAATAATTATACTCCTAATAATTAATAATAAATATTGAAAGGAGAATAATTCATGTCATTAAAAAATAAAATATTAATTTGTATGTTAGCCATTATTATAATTGGAGCAGTAGGTTGTAGTAATGAAACCGAAAAAATAAAAGAAGAAATAAAAGAAGAAGGTGCTATCGATTATACTCCTACTATTATGTGGCAAGATACGCTTTACTCTGTAGAAGATATAAAATACATTTCTGCAACTAAAGAACAACTTGATGAAAAAATAGGTGAAATAGAAAATGTAGTTGATGTACCTACAACAAATAACACTGCTAGTATGTTTGAAAAAGGAAGTAATATATACTCTCTAAAAGGTAAAAGAGTAAAAAAAATGATTGCTATAGAATATCAAGGAAAGTATTATATAGCTGTTAAAATGGATGAATGATTAATTATGAGGACTAGAATTAAATTCTTGTCCTTTTATAATTAAGCTATCTTATGATTTATCAAAATTTACTTTGTTGTTGTTTGTAAAAATGTTATAATTATAGAAGAGTTAATCACGTTTAGTGTAGCTGATGCTAGTGTTTTAATCAGCCTTTACATAAATATTTCACTATAAGCAATAATATTATAAATGATAATGATAGGAGAATAGATAATGAGCAAAATAACAAAAGATATCCCACATAATGAATATGATAAACAAAAAGTTTATATGGATAGAATGAAAGAAAGAAATGAAGCACATTATAGTATATCGGGTAATAGAAAGAACTATATGATTTTAACTTATGGTTGCCAAATGAATGAACATGATTCTGAAAGAATGGCAGGAATGTTAAATGATATAGGATATGAAGTAACCCATGATATGAATACAGCTGACTTAATTATTTTTAACACATGCCTAATTAGAGAAAATGCTGAACTAAAAGTATATGGAAAACTAGGAGAACTTAAGCATCTGAAAAAAAATAACCCTGAGCTAATTATAGCCGTTTGTGGATGTATGCCTCAAAAAGAAGAAGTAAAAGAATATATTACAAAAAAATACAGACATGTAGATTTAGTTTTTGGTACTCATAACTACTACAAGTTGCCTGAAATGTTGGATAATCTATTACAAACTTCTAAAAGAATAATTGATGTGTGGGAAGATGGAGGAGACCCAATTGAGGGGATGCCATCTGAAAGAAAATATAGCTTTAAAGCTTTTATTAACATAATGAAGGGCTGTAATAATTTCTGTTCTTATTGTATAGTACCTTACACAAGAGGTAGAGAAAAAAGCAGATTACCAGAAGATATACTTTCTGAAGTTATTAAATTAGCTAAGCAAGGATGTAAAGAGATCACTTTGCTAGGTCAAAATGTTAACTCTTACGGTAAATCATTAGAAAATAAAATATCTTTCGCACAGTTATTGTATATGATAAATGAAGTAGAGGGTATAGAACGTATAAGATTTATGACTTCTCATCCAAAAGATTTATCTGATGAACTAATAGACGCAATGAAAAATTGCGATAAAGTCGTAGAACATTTACATCTACCTTTCCAATCAGGTAGTAGTAAAATACTCAAGAGAATGAATAGAAAATATACTAAAGAGCAGTATTTAGAACTAGTAAAAAAACTTAAAACAGCTATTCCTAATATTGCTTTAACAACAGATATAATAGTAGGATTCCCTGGTGAAACCGAAGAAGATTTTGAAGATACTTTGGATGTAGTAAAAAAAGTTAGATTTGATTCAGCATTTACTTTCTTATATTCAGTAAGAAAAGGTACACCAGCTGCTGAAATGAAAGATCAAATACCAAATGATGTTAAACACAAAAGATTTGATAGATTATTAGAAATAATGAACCCTATTAGTAATGAAATCAATAAAAATATGATAGGCCAAACCCATGAAATACTAGTAGAGGGAATTAGTAAAAATGATGAATCTATGTTAAGCGGACGAACTAAGACCTTTAAATTGGTACATTTTAAAGCACCTAAAGAACTTATTGGCAGTTTAGTTAATGTAAAAATTACTAAAGCTAAAACATGGTTTTTAGAAGGAGAAATGGTCAATAGGGATTAATGTTTTTAGGAGGAATTTATATTGAGTAAACTAACACCAATGATGCAACAATACAAAGAAATTAAAGATAAGCACAAGGATTCTATTCTCTTTTTCAGATTAGGCGATTTTTATGAAATGTTTTTTGACGATGCAATTATATCTTCAAAAGTATTAGAGATAGCATTAACTGGTCGTAATTGCGGACAAAATGAAAAGGCTCCAATGTGTGGTGTTCCTTTTCATGCAGCAGAAAGTTATATTCAAAAACTAATAGAAAATGGCTATAAAGTTGCTATATGTGAGCAAGTTGAAGACCCCGCACTAGCAAAAGGGATTGTAAAAAGAGATGTAATAAGGGTAATAACACCTGGAACTGTAACGAATTCTAAATCATTAGAAGATAAAAAGAACAATTATCTTTGCTGCCTCTATACTAAAAATAATACAGCAGGTATATCATATGTAGATGTTACAACGGGACAATTTTACACAACTGATATAAATGAGAATATAGAAACTTTAATAATAGATGAATTAGCAAAAATACAACCAACTGAAATTATTTGCAATGAAGAACTCTTGAATAACGAAAATTTAACAGCTTTATTATCAACTAAATTCCATACTTATATAAATAAGTATGAAGATTATATGTATGAGTTAAATAATTCTATAGATGTAATCAAGAAACAGTTTAATATAGCAAGTGTAGATGGTTTTGGGCTAAAAGAAAGAAATGGGGCAATAATAGCTAGTGGAGCATTGATTTCTTACTTAAACGATACTCAGAAAATAAGCTTGAATCACATAAACAATATTACTTACTATTCAAACAGTAACTACATGTTGATGGATATTAGTACTAGACGAAATCTAGAACTGACGGAAACAATGAGAAATAAAAATAAACAAGGTTCTCTTCTATGGGTACTAGATAATACAAAAACAGCAATGGGCGGTAGACTATTAAAAAAATGGATTGAAGAGCCTCTTTTACAAAAAAATATCATAGAAAAAAGATTAGATTCTGTTGAGTATTTAGTTAATAATATTTTCTTATTAGATGATGTTCGTACTCTATTAAAAGATATATATGATATGGAAAGACTAATATCTAAAATAGTATATGGAAACTGCAATGCAAGAGATCTAATATCACTAAAAAAATCAATTGGTGTTATACCATCTATGAAAAGAATGCTATATGATACTGACAATAAGTATTTGCAAGAACTAGAATCTTCTTTAGATGATTTAAAAGATGTACATGCTTTAATAGAAAATGCAATAGTACAAGACCCACCACTATCAACAAAGGATGGGGGAATGATAAGAGAAGAGTATAGTAAAGAACTTGCACAAATTAAAATGGCCGCTTTAGAAGGTAAGCAGTGGATATCTAATCTACAAGAAAATGAACGTAAAAGAACATCTATTAAATCTTTAAAGGTAGGTTATAATAAAGTTTTTGGTTACTATATAGAAATAACTAAATCAAATATTAAATTTGCACCTGATAACTATATTAGGAAACAAACTTTATCAAACGCTGAAAGATACATTACACCTGAACTTAAAGAAATGGAATCTAAGATTTTAGGAGCTGAAGATAAATATATCAAATTAGAATTAGAAATTTTTAATTCTATTAAAGATAGTATCAAAAACAATATTAAAAGAATACAAAAATCTGCTGGTATAATATCTCAATTAGATGCTATTTGTTCTTTATCTCATATTGCATATAGGAACAACTATATCAAGCCTACAATAAATACAGAAGGCATTATAGATATAAAGAATGGAAAACATCCTGTTGTAGAAAAAGTATTAAAAGATGATATGTTTGTACCAAATGACACATACTTAAATAATGATGACAGCAGAATGATTATAATTACAGGACCAAATATGGCTGGTAAGTCAACTTATATGAGGCAAGTAGCTTTAATATCTCTGATGGCTCAAGTAGGAAGTTTTGTTCCAGCAGATGAAGCTAATATTGCTATAGTTGATAGGATATTTACAAGGGTAGGAGCATCAGATAATTTAGCAGAAGGTCAGAGTACTTTTATGGTAGAAATGAGTGAAGTAGCTAATATTTTAAATAATGCAACTAAAAATAGTTTGATTATTCTTGATGAAATTGGAAGAGGAACAAGTACTTATGATGGTTTAAGCATAGCTTGGGCTGTTGTAGAATATATAAGTAATAACAACTTATTAGGTGCAAAGACCTTGTTTGCAACACATTATCATGAATTAACTGAGCTCGAAGGTAAACTAAATGGCATTAAAAACTATAAGATTCTTGTAAAAGAACAAAATGACAGTATAATATTTTTAAGAAAAATAGATAGGGGAGAGGCTGATAAAAGCTATGGTATAGAGGTTGCAAAGCTTGCTGGTATTCCTGATAGTGTTATAAATAGAGCTAAAAATATATTATTTGACTTAGAAAAAAGAGATTTAAATAATGAAGCAGCCGCAACTATATGCAGTCAAATTGAAAAAAAGAAAATTGAAACAGGTAGTTCAAGCAAACAGGTAGAACAAATCAGCTTTTTTAATAATAAAGGTGAAAATATTATAAAAAAACTTAATTCAATAGATATAGCTAAAACTACACCTCTTGACGCTTTAAATATTTTATACTCTTTAGTTGAAGAATCAAAAAAATTGTAGGTGATATATATGAAAGGTATTATTAATTTTTTAGATGAAACTACGATAAATAAAATAGCAGCCGGTGAAGTTATAGAAAGACCCGCTTCAGTAATAAAGGAATTAGTAGAAAACTCAATAGATGCTAAGTCTGACTCAATTGTGATAGAAATTAAAAACGGTGGTAAACAATATATAAGAATTACTGACAACGGAAACGGTATAAGTACAGATGATTTAGATATTGCTTTCCTTAGACATACAACAAGCAAAATCATTAATTCTGATGATTTAAGTAATATCCATACATTAGGCTTTAGAGGAGAAGCA
Source organism: Abyssisolibacter fermentans (assembly GCF_001559865.1). Taxonomy (NCBI): domain Bacteria; kingdom Bacillati; phylum Bacillota; class Clostridia; order Eubacteriales; family Clostridiaceae; genus Abyssisolibacter; species Abyssisolibacter fermentans. Next base: position 30,207 of record NZ_LOHE01000036.1, on the reverse strand, counting down.
CTATCTAGTATAACAGCTGTATCACAAGTTGAGGTAATAACTAAAACACTTGAAGCTAACTATGGTATGCAACTAAATGTTACAGGCGGTAAAATTATTGATAAAACAGATGTAGGATGCCCTAAGGGAACTACATTTATTGTGCGGAATCTATTTTTTAACGTTCCAGTAAGAAAAAAATTCCTCAAAAGTGATACAACAGAAAGTAGTTATGTTAGTGAAATTATATTTAAACTAGCTTTATCTTACCCTAGAATATCTTTTAAATATATAAGAGATGGCAAATTAATTTTTAAAACTTCTGGTAAAGGTGATTTGCTATCATGTATATATTCACTTTATGGTAAAAGCTATATTCAATCGTTAATTAATGTAGCTTATAATGATGATATTAAAATACATGGATATATTTCAAAACCAGAGTTATCCAGAGGTAATAGAAAACATCAATTTTTTTATGTAAATGGTAGGTGTATTCAAAGCGATATCTTGTCAAAAGCTGTCCAAGACGCTTATAAAACACTTATAACAATAAACAATTTTCCTATAGTGTTTTTGTTTATAGAAGTTGAGCCTAGTAGTATTGATGTAAATATACATCCAAGTAAATCAGAAATACGATTTGATGATGATAACCATATATACAATATTTTGAAAAAAGTTATTAAAGATACTCTCTTTAAAAAAGATTTAATTCATACAAACGAAACAAAAACAACTTCTGATAAAAAATATGATAAAAAAATTGAATATTTAGATTTGATTAGTAATATAAAACCTAATAACTATATAAAAAGTTCTTTTAAAAAAGACTATGTTAAAGATAATTCAAAAGAAAGCAAGTATAAAAGTGAACAAATAACAATATATAACCAAGATAACAACAAATTAACAAGCAAAGTAAATAACCCTGTAAGTTATATTAAAAAAGAACCAATGATTATAGAAAAAGAAACTCAAATACAAATAGATAAACCGATAGAACCAGATACAGTTATTGAATCAGAAGATACAAAACACAATTTTCCTGAGTTAAGATACATCTGTACTTTGTTTTCAACATATATTATAGCTGCTGATAAAATAACCGAAGAATTATATATGATTGATCAGCATGCTGCTCATGAAAGAGTTATGTACGAAAAAATTTATAATCAACACGAAAAAAATGAAATATTAAAACAAGAATTGATAACACCTATAACTATAGATATGACCAATCATGAATTGTTAACTATTAATGAAAATAAAAGCATTTTAGACAAACTAGGTTTTGAAATTGAGGACTTTGGAAACAATAGTATATTATTAAGAAGTGTTCCAGCACTATTAAATATAAAAGGTTTAAAAAAATTTTTTATTGAAATATTAGATCACTTAAAGGATATTTCTAAAAAACCACAAGATTATAGATTAAAATATATAATGAAATTAGCATGTACTACAGCAGTAAAAGGTGGCGACAATTTAAAAGAAATAGAAATAGAAAGTTTATTTAAACAATTACAAATGCTTGAAAATCCATATACATGTCCGCACGGCAGACCTACAATAGTTAAGCTGTCTAAACATGAATTAGAAAAAAAATTTAAAAGGATTCAATAAAGGATGATTATATGACAAAAAAACCAATTATTATATTAGTTGGACCAACCGCTGTAGGTAAAACAAGTATTTCAATAGATGTGGCAAAAAAGGTCAATGCTGAAATTATTTCTGGTGATTCAATGCAAATCTATAAATACATGGATATAGGAACGGCTAAAGTTAAAGAAGATGAAAAACAGGGAATAAAACATTATATGATTGATGAAATAACTCCTGATGAAGATTTTAATGTATCTAAATTCAAAGAAAAATCAGAAGAATATATGAACCTAATTTTATCAAAAAATAAACTTCCTATGATTGTAGGAGGTACCGGTTTATACATTAATTCATTAGTATATGAGCTAGATTTTTCAAAGGCTATATGCAATAATGACTTGAGAAAAAAGTATGCCTGCGAAGCTGAAGAAAAGGGAAATGAATTTATTCACGAAAAGTTAGCTCAAATAGATCCTTTATCTGCTCAAAGAATACATATTAATGATACAAAGAGGATAATAAGAGCTTTAGAAATATATCATGAAACTGGTAAACCAATGTCAGCTTATTATAAAAACTTTCGTAAATATAATAATAATTATAATATCGCATATTTTGCTTTAAATATGGACAGAAAAAAATTATATGATAGAATTAATATAAGAGTTGATATGATGATTAAAGAAGGACTTATTGATGAAGTAAAAGAATTATTAAATAAAGGATATAATAAAAACTCTACTGCATTACAGGGTCTTGGTTATAAAGAAATAATTGCTTATCTCGAAGGAAAATATAGCTTAGATGAAGCTATAGAAATTTTAAAAAGAGATACAAGAAGATTTGCCAAACGCCAATTAACTTGGTTTAGAAGAGATGAACGAATTAATTGGGTAAATGTTGATGACTATATAAGCAAAAAAGATATTGTAGATTATATCGCTTATAGCATTAATGAAAATTTATTATAAACAAAGAATTTTATGGAGGGGATTTAATTGAAAAACAGTATTAATTTACAAGATGTGTTTTTAAACAAAGTTAGAAAGGAAGCAATTCAGATATCAATTTTTTTAGTCAATGGTTATCAATTAAAAGGTTATGTTAAAGGATTTGATAGCTATACAATAGTATTAGAAAGTGATGGTAAACAACATTTAGTATATAAACATGCTATATCTACTATAAATCCTAGCAGTAAAGTATCTTTTATGAACAAACAAGATCATAATAATTAAACTAAAAGCATGAAGGTGATGACTTGAACTCGTTAACTAGAAATATATTATGTAAACAATTTGATATTGATAACTCTATAATAGATTATGTATTAAATATCGAAAAAGACTTAAAGCATTTACACGATAAAATTAATGCAACAAAAGAATACAATCAATTTAAGGTTTTGAGTGCTTTTCAAGATGCAAATTTAGCAGCTACTCATTTTAATTGGACTACTGGATATGGTTATGATGATGAGGGAAGAGACAAAGTTGAAGAAATATATGCAAAAGTATTTAATGCACAAGATGCTTTAGTACGTGCTAACATTGCTTCAGGCACTCATGCATTATCCCTTACATTAGGTGGAATTTTAAGACCAAATGATGAAATGTTATCTATAACCGGTTTACCTTATGATACTATGCAAAAAGTAATTGGTATTAAAGGTAATATGAAAGGTTCTCTAAAAGAATACAATATAACATATAATCAAGTAAATTTAATAGAGAATAACAAAATAGATATAAATGCAACTATTGAAGCAATTACAGATATAACTAAATTAATTTTAATACAACGATCAACAGGCTATAGTGATAGAAAAGCTGTTGAGATAGATAATATGAAAGAAGCTATAAAAGCAATAAAAGAAAAAAAGAAAGATATAATAGTCATGGTTGATAACTGTTATGGAGAATTTGTTGAAACCATAGAACCAACAGATGTTGGTGCAGACATAATTGCTGGATCATTAATTAAAAATCCTGGGGGAGGTTTAGCCCTTGCAGGCGGATATGTAGTAGGTAAAAAAGATTTAATCGAAGCTATTTCTAACAGATTAACTGCACCTGGAATAGGAAAGGATTGTGGTTTAACTTACGGAACATCAAGATTAACTTTACAAGGTTTATTTTTAGCTCCACACGTTGTAAGCGAAGCTTTAAAAGGTGCTATTTTATCAGCAGGTGTCTTTGACTCTTTAGGATTTAATGTTTTACCAGCTGTTAATGATAAAAGAAGTGATATAATCCAAGCTATAGAATTTAATGATCCTGAAAAAGTCGTTAAATTCTGTCAAGGTATTCAATCTGCTTCACCTGTTGATTCATTTGTATTGCCATTACCATGGGACATGCCGGGTTATTCTGAACCTGTTATTATGGCAGCAGGTGCTTTTATACAAGGCTCGTCAATTGAATTAAGTGCTGATGCACCAATGCGAACTCCTTATTGGGTTTATTTACAAGGCGGATTAACATATGAACATTGTAAATTAGGAATTATGAAAGGTTTAAATAATTTATTAAAAAATAAGCTAATAGATAAAAATAAGCTTAATATATAGAAGTTAAAATATTTTAAAAAATAAAGTAAGCTACATAATCATAGCTTACTTTATTTTTCTAAACAATCCAATAACTTTTCCTAAAATATACACGTCCTTAACGATAATAGGATCCATTAATTTATTCTCTGGTTGTAATCGGATAAAATCATCTTCTTTATAAAATCTCTTCACAGTAGCTTCATCATCTATAAGAGCAACCACAATTTCACCATTTACTGCATGTCTTTGACTATTAACTATTACTTGGTCACCATCCATTATTCCAGCATCTATCATGCTTTCACCTTTAACGTTTAATATAAAGGTATTATCATTACCTATAAAATCCATTGGCAATGGAAAAGTATCTTCTATATTTTCAACTGCTAGCAAAGGTAGTCCTGCTGTTACCTTTCCTACAATAGGAACTTCTATAATTTCTTTTTGTGTATGAATATAAGTCATATTATCTAAAATCTCAATAGCTCTAGGCTTAGTAGGATCTCTTTTTATGTATCCTTTTTTCTCTAATCTTGATAAATGTCCATGTACAGTAGATGTTGACTTTAACTGTACTGCTTTACATATTTCTCTAACTGATGGGGGATAGCCTTTAGTTTTAAGCTCATTTTGAATAAATTTAAGTATTTTTAATTGCTTTTCTGATAAATCCTCATACATATATATACACCTCTTACTAGGATATAATCCTCTTTTTATACATTATACCACAATTTATATTGCATATCAAACAAATGTTCGAAATAAACTTGACACAGAACGCTTGTTCTATTATAATATAATCAAACGGAGAAAGGAACTCATGTTCGTAAAATGATTGTTGGAAAGGTGTGTTTAACATGTATGTCAGAAAAAAGAGATTAATTGTTGCTAATCCAGTAAGATTCACAATTTTTTTAACAATAGTATTTTTATTAATAATTTTTACAATAAGTAATATCATTAAATCAGATTCTGCTTATGGTAAAATTGAAGATAACTTTAAAACTATAACAGTAATAAAAGGGGAAACTTTATGGTCTATAGCATCTAAATACTACGATAATGACATAGATAAAAGAAAAATAATATATGAAATACAGAAAACGAATCACAAAAAAACTGCAGCCATTCAAATAGGGGAAGAACTCAAATTACCTCCTATAGAATAATAATACATCTTATTTAGCATATACACCTAAACAAAATGAATCATACCCAAGATAGGGAATATGATTCATTTTGTTTCTAAATAATTCATTATAAGAACATTTGTTTGTTATCAATTGCTTTTGTTAACATAATATTTTTATGGTTAACTTTTCGAATACTAATTTAGAAACTTTAACTTTTCTATTTAATTTTCTTAGAAAGGGGATTACTATTAACAGCTTTTCTTAATCTATCATCATCTAAATGTGTATATATTTGAGTAGTAGCAACACTAGCATGTCCTAAAATTTGTTGCAAAGCTCTAATATCAACATTTCCATGTTTGTACATTAATGTAGCAGCTGTATGTCTAAGTTTATGTGTTGAATATTTTTTTGAATCTAATCCGGCATTTAATATATATTTCTTAACAAGATGTTGAATAGCTCTTGGACTAATTCTATTTTTTCTATTACTTAGAAATAGTGCTTTTTCATCTTTTAAATCTTTCTTAGGGCGAACTTTTATATATTTGTTGATAGCGACCAGACATGCTTCATTCAAGTATATAGTTCTTTCTTTATTTCCTTTACCAACTACAGATAAAGTATCTTCTTTAATCTTATCAATATCTATACTTGATAGTTCTGATAATCTAAGTCCACAATTTAAAAATAAAGTTAAAATCGCATAATCTCTGACTTTATTTCTTCCTTCAATAGAGTCAAGAAGCTTCAATGACTCATCTAATGTCAAAAAAACAGGGTGACGTTGTTCTTTTTTAGGTGTTTCTAAATTAATAGCAGGGTTTTGATCTATTAAATTAACAACATTATGTAAATATTTAAAGAAAGATCTTATACTAGCGACTTTTCTAGCTTTTGTAACGTTCTTATTATTCATAGTTCTGTCTGTATAAGATATATAAGAAATAAGGTCTTGTATCTTAACCTTTTTGATTAAATCAATGTCTATATCCGAAATATCTATTTCATCAAATGGAGTATCTTTTGAAACTAATCTGTATCTAATCTTTAAAAACCTAAAAAATGTTCTTAAATCATAACTATATTCTTTAACAGTATTTTCAGATTTACCTTTGATAGCATAGAGATAATCGAAAAAATCGTCTAAAATCATTGGTGTATTCATAAATTTAACTTCCTCCTTAGTTTTTATACAAGTTTTGTCGCAAAATTTGTATTTTGTGACAAAACTTATATATATAATTTCTATAAATAACACTCTTTTTCCTTCTTTTTTTAGTATTTTATTTAGAAATCATCTATTTTTTATTAATATAACTGCTAATTATACCTTTAACACATAATTAAAACTAAAACATGTTACTTTTGCACTCAGTATGTTCATATATTTATAACATTATTAATGATTTACCATAAATATATTATGTTTACTTGTTTTATTATTAGTTCAGCTTTAAGTTGTCTTGATATTTTTATAGTTATAAAATGTCATAATTTAACTTTATTCAACCTATTAATATATTATACAAATATAGTTTTATTTATAGTAAATCTATTCTTTTCACTATAACATATTTTTACACACGTGTTTGTAATCATTTTGTTTTATCTCTATTGAATAGACTTTTATTTAATTATTTCTATCGTTTCTATTTCACGCTGTAATTTATACATTTTTTTATCTTATTTTAACGAACTCAACTTATTATTTATATTTATTACATAATACTAATTTGTTTACTATAATTATATTATGTAAACCTGCAATCTAATATATATAATAATTCTATTTATTTTTTTATTCCTGCTATATCATTAGTATATTATTAATATACAGATTTCAGTTCTAAATCATAGAACAAATTTACATAAGAATTTATAGTTGGTAAATAAACTAATTGTTTTCTATAATTTCTGCTGTTCATTATAAATTAATAATCAGATTAAAGACTTATAGATTTTTATGAAAAGTATAAATTCTCATTTTATACTATAATACTGTTGTTTTCTATATTTATTATATTTTATATATATTTATTATATACTTTCATTATTGCTATATATTGTTTTTGGTGTTATTATTTATATAGAATAATAAATAAAATAAAAGGGGGATAACAATATGTTTAGTAGAGCTGAGCTCAAAAGTAATGCTAAGAAAGTTTTAAAGCAATGTTATTGGAAAGGATTTGCAGTAATTTTAATATGTCTCATACCAAGTTTTTTAGTTGCTATACCTAATCTATCAAAAACTTTCGTTTTAAATCACTATGTATTAAGCTATTTTTCAGGAATTATTGTTAGTGTATTTCTTTATAATCAATTAGAAGTAGGTGCATTTAAATTTTTTATTAAATCTAATGACAACGATTTTGAAACTTCAAATGTATTCTATGCTTTCAAAAACAGTTCAAGTTACTTTAAGGTTTTAATTACACAGTTATATAGATATATACTCTTTTTCTTGTGGTCATTACTTTTAGTAATTCCAGGTATAATTAAATTCTATGCTTATAGTATGGTTCCATTTATTTTGGCTGATAACCCTAATATAGGAACAAAACGCGCTATAGAGTTAAGTAAGAAAATGACAGCAGGATACAAAGGTAAAATATTTGTATTAGATCTTTCATTTATAGGTTGGTTTTTATTAGGTGCTGTTGTGGTTATAGGAAACCTATTTGTATTACCATATTACTACGAAACAAAAGCACAATTATATCTAAAATTGCGAGGAAATGCATTGATTAATAAATATTGTACATACGAAGAACTTAATCTTACACCTACAGTAAATGATATTTCACTAGAAAAATAATATTATTCAAGTAAAAGAGTAAAATTATGATAATTTTACTCTTTTTTATACATTCTAATACTAAGAGGTGATTTGATGATTGTTAGATTAGGTTATGTAGCTTTGCCCTTAGATTTAGAAGACTGTTCCCCATCAAAAACTATTACATATAAGAATTATAGTAAAATAACTGATTATAAGTTAAAATTAGATAAGGTTATTGATTTAACCAAAATTAATTTAGAAAACACAGCTAGAATATTAAAGCATAATCTATCAAAAGATATTAGAATATATAGAATCACTTCAAAGCTAGTTCCCCTATCTACTCATCCTAATGCTATCAAATGGAACTATGTAGGTAAATTAAAGATGTATTATAAAAAGATATCCGATATAATAAAGACTAACAATATGAGAGTTAGTTCTCATCCGGATATTTTTAATGTGCTCAATTCTCCAAAAGAAAATGTAATTTATTCAACTATAGACACTCTCATATACCAAGATATTATTTTAAGTGCTTTTGATTTAGAGCCAAGCTATGGAAAACTAATTATGCATGTTGGAGGTAAATACGATAAGAAAGAAACCTCAATGAATAGATTTATAACTAACTTTGACAGGTTACCTAGCAGAATAAAAAATAGAATAGTACTAGAAAATGATGATAAGATATATAATATAAAAGACACTCTTACATTATCAAAAAAGCTAAACATTCCTATGGTTTTGGACGTTCATCATCATTGGTGTAACAATGATGGTTTAGCTTTAGAAGATTATTTATATGATATATTCAGCACTTGGGATAATCAGCCATTAACTCCTAAAATTCATCTATCCAGTCCTAAATCAACTAAAGATTATAGATCTCATTCTGATTATATAAACTTCGATGATTTTAATAATTTTCTTAAACTGGCAAAAAAAATGAACATAGACTTTGATGTTATGATAGAAGCAAAAAAGAAAAACCTTGCTCTTTACAAGCTTATGTCAGATATAAAGAATAATACTTCTTATAAAATAATTGATGATGCATCGTTTATTGTATAGGAAACATAAATGAGAACTGAATATTTATTTAAACATCTACTATTAAAATATATTTTTAACTTTGGAGACAAAACAGTAAAAGCACCTAAATCAGATGCTTTTTATTGCTTTAATATTATTATTTTTTATAACTCGAATTTCAACCTCATGTTTTTCAACTTTCTCTGATAAATTGTCCACTTTATTTTCAAGCCTGTCTAAAGTCTCCGTATTTTGTTTATAACCATCAAATAAGCTATCTATTTTAGGACAAATATCATTTTCTATTTTTATGTCAATTCTCTTTAAGTCATTTTTAACGTCTTTAATTTCATGTCTTATAGATTTAAATTCATTATTTACATCTTGTTTGAAGTCTGTTAATTCTGTTCTAAAACTTTTAAACTCATCATTTACTTCTTTCTTAAAGTCTATTAATTCACTTCTTATACCTTTTACTTCTTGTCTAAATTCAGACTGAAAACTAGTAAGAAGCTCCAAAATTTTCTTTTCCATTAAAATACTCCTAACTCTGATTATTTTTTTGCATCTAACCTAAGTCTGATAAATTATATTATGACAGTATAATCATATCATTTATGAATTTGTATTTCAATAATATTATATTTAAAAATTAGTCCAATTAGTACAAGTATTTAAAATGAGCAGTCTCAGATTTAGAGACTGCTCACTCCTTTAGGAATTCTACCTAATTAAAATCTTAGATATTGATTTTTCCTAGGTTGTTTCAAAATGAGTAAAGTTCAAGGCATTGAAATTTTCGCGGATATGAGCGTACTATGATGTAGCTCACTACTCACTTCGTTCCTAGGAATAAGTGATTCACAAGAAATCGTAGATTTCCGTTCTCTACTCATGAATAGTCGTATATAAGCTTAGGAAACTCCTATTCATTTCATTCATATGAGTAAGTGATTCACAAGAAATCATAAATTTCTGTTCCCTACTCATCGCAGAAATTTTCGATTGTCCAATAGGTTGTTTCAAAATGAGTAAAGTTCAAGGCTATCTATTTTATATTGAAACTCCTACTCACTTTGTTCCTAGGAGTAAGCGATTCACAACAAATCATAGATTTGGGTTCTCTGCTTACAGATATGTGCGTACTATGATGTAGCTCACTACTCACTTCGTTCCTAGGAATAAGTGATTCACAAGAAATCGTAGATTTCTGTTCTCTACTCATGATTAGTCGTGAAATATTCAATAACGCAGAAATTTACCATTTTGAACACAACCTCCCTTATACATTTAATTCAGCACTGTACCCTAGTTCATTTTTATATTTGTTCAATATTGGTGTTATACATTCACCTACAAATTCTTCAACCTGTAGAGCTGATCTACCTGTATATTTAGTATAATCCATAATATCAGCTAACTCTTCTTGGTTCAATCCAAAGTTAGGATCCTCTGCTAATCTTTCTATTAGATTATTATCCTTTCCTTCTTCTTTTACCCTCTTGCTAACTTCCATAGAAAGAGTTCTTATAATCTCATGTAACTCTTGTCTATCTCCACCTTTTTTAACAGCCTGCATCAATATATTTTCAGTAGCCATAAAAGGTAGTTCAGCAGCTATGTGTTTATTAATCATATTTTCATATACAACCATTCCATCAAACACATTTATGCTAATTTCCAATACAGAATCACATGCCAAGAAACCTTGGCCAATAGACAATCTTCTATTAGCAGAATCATCTAGTGTTCTTTCTAACCATTGTGCAGAAGCTGTCATAGCTGGATTCATTACATTTGAAATTAAAAATCTTGATAACGCAGCTATACGTTCACTTCTCATAGGATTTCTTTTGTATGCCATTGCTGAAGATCCTATTTGGTGTTTACCAAATGGCTCTTCTATCTCTTTTAGATTTTGTAGCAATCTGATATCATTTGTGATTTTATGCATTGACTGTCCTATAGATGCTAGTACCGATAAAACCTCAAAATCTACCTTTCTTGGATAAGTTTGTCCTGTAACAGCATATGAGCTTTCAAATCCTAATTTTTGAGAAACTAATTTATCTAATTTTTTAACCTTCTCATGGTCATTTTCAAAAAGCTTTAAATAACTTGCTTGTGTTCCTGTAGTACCCTTAGCACCTCTAAGCTTTAAGCTATCTATAACAAATTCAAGCTTTTCATAGTCTAAGTATATGTCTTGTAACCACAGACTAGCTCTCTTACCAACTGTTGTTAATTGAGCAGGTTGAAAATGAGTAAATCCTAATGTAGGCAAAGCTCTATATTTCATAGCAAAGTCTGCCATCTTACTCATAAGATTTACAAGTTTCTTTCTTACAACTTCTAGTCCTTGTTTCATTTGGATAATGTCTGTATTATCTCCTACAAAAGCACTCGTTGCACCTAGGTGTATAATGCCTCTAGCTTTTGGACACTTTTCACCATATGTATGGACGTGCGCCATAACATCATGTCTGAATTCTTTTTCTTTTTGAGCTGCTAAAACATAGTCAATATCATCAATATTGTTTTTTAATTCATCTAATTGCTCTTGTTCAATGCTTAATCCTAACTCTTTTTGTGATTCTGCTAATGCAACCCAAAGCTTTCTCCATGTTCTAAATTTGTTATCTGGAGAAAATACATAAGACATTTCTTTGCTTGCATAACGTGTAATTAATGGATTTTCATATGTTTCTTTTTTCACTAAATTGCTCCTTCCTTAAACCATGATTTTGATTAAATATTTGCTTCAACTAATTCTTTAATTCTTTGTATTCCATTTTTAATATTATCTAAAGATGTTGCATAAGATAGTCTTATATAGTCATCAGTACCAAAAGCACTTCCTGGAATAACTGCTACCTTTGCTTCATCTAACAATACATTACAAAAATCTAAAGATGTTTCTATTTTCTTTCCATTTATAGTTTTACCTTTTAACTGTGATATATTTACCATTACATAAAATGCACCAAGTGGTTTTCTGCATGATAAACTTTTAACATCATTTATTGCACTAACCATGTATTTTCTTCTCTCATCAAAAGCCTTTCTCATAACTTCTATTTTACTTTGATCTCCATTTAAGCCTTCAATGCTTGCATATTGGGATATAGTACATGCATTTGATGTAGCATGACTTTGGAAATTATTCATAAGTTTTATTATATCTTCATGTGCTGCAGCATATCCTACTCTCCAACCAGTCATAGCATAAGCTTTTGACATACCATTTATAACTATTGTATTATCTTTGAACTTATCATTCAAGCCTGCTATACTATAATGTTCATTTCCATCATATATTAATTTTTCATATATTTCATCTGATATGATAAATAAATCATTATCAACAGCCCAGTTTCCAATGCTTTCTAGTTCCTCTTTATTATATACTGTTCCAGTAGGATTGTTTGGTGTATTAATAATAATTGCCTTTGTCTTATTTGTTAAAGCATCTCTAAGTCCTTGCATAGTATATTTAAAATCATTTTCTTCTTTTGTTTCGATTACTACAGGTTTACCACCAGCAAGCATTATTAATTCATAATAACTAACCCAATAAGGTGCGGCAATAATTACTTCATCCCCATCATTCAATATAGCACATAATGAATTGTATAAACATTGTTTAGCTCCATTTGATATAATTATATTTTTAGGTTCATAACTAATATTATTGTCTCTTAAGAGCTTATTACAAATAGCTTTCTTTAATTCCACTAAACCTGAAGCAGCTGTGTATTTTATTTTACCCTCTCTAATTGATGATATAGCCTCATCTTGAATGTTTTCAGGTGCGTTAAAATCAGGTTCTCCAGCACCAAAACTTATTACATCAACACCACTGGCTTTTAATTCTTTTGCCTTTGCACTAATTGCTAATGTTAAAGATGGATTAATACTACTTAACCTTTCAGATAATTTAATTTTCATTAAATGACACCTCCATTATATGTATTTTAATTTATTAAATATCTTTTAATTTATAAATATCTTTTAATTTATAAATATCTTTTAATTTATAAATATCTTTCATAATTGTATTAAGTATAGCTAGAGAATCATAAAAACTCTTTTCATAATAAAGCTTTAGATGTTCATATTGCTTATGACCTTTATTAGTTATCTTATAATGTCTAATGGTTCTCCTCTCAGGTTCTTCCCACCATCCTAATATGTACTCTTCCTTTTCTAACTCTCTTAACAAAGGATACACCATACCAGGGCTTGGCTCCCATTTATAATTCAATCTATTTTTTATTGATTCTATCAATTCATTACCATAGAAACTCTTCTCAGATAACAAATGTAATATATAAAGCTTAACAAAAGCAGTTGTACTAATCTTAGATGGAAATTGTCTGTTTCTCTTGTTATTCATATATCTCCCCCATTACTTTTTTATTGCTACACACACATTATTCTCAATCCTGCATTTACTCTCAATATCTACATTATAGTCACCAATCATAGGTATGTCATTTACATACATATCATGAAAATCAGATCCACCAGTTATCAGCATTTTTTTTCGCTTTGTAATATGTAACAATTCATTTCTAGTATATTTATCATTCTTTGGATGATATATTTCAATACCATCAAAATCAAATTTATCAATTAAGTTTACATAATTAATTTTCAGTAAACCTGGGTGAGCTAGTACTGCCACACCGCCATCATTATGTATTAAATCTATGCCATCCTTAAGAGATAGCTTGTATCTAGGAACAAAAGCACATCCACCTTCATTTAGATATTTATTAAAAGCCTCATCAGTATCCTTCACATAACCTTTATCCCTAAGTTCTCTTGCTATATGAGGTCTTCCAATAGAAGTATCCTCGTTACATTTCTTTTTGATATCATCTAAACTAATATCTATATCTAAATCATTCAATTTATCAATCATTTCCTTAGCTCTATTTATTCTTTTAAATCTAATATCATCTAATACATTTTTTAAATAACTAGATTTATAATCAAAACAATAACCTAACAAATGAACCTCATAATCACTATACATACAGCTTAATTCTACACCTGGTACAAGCACTATATTTACATCATTTTCTGTTATGTACTTTAAAGCTTTAAAAAACCCGTTTATAGTATCATGATCAGTTATTGATATTGCTCCTAAGTTTTTTCGTAAAGCCCAAGCTATAATCTCCTGAGGCGAAAAAATCCCATCAGAAGAAGTACTATGTATATGCATATCTGCTTTAACCAAACTATCACCTACTTTAATATATAAACAATTAAGCTATACTTATTTTATAATAAAAATAGCAACTTTAACAGTATTTTTGCATAAAAAATAGCATTATAACCTAAAAAAATATAAAAAAACGTTTTACTTAAAAGTTCTTAATTTTATAAACTTAATTATTTTAATACTAAGTTTTATTTAATTTAATTAGGCTTTGATGGGGTGTTGGGCTGATTAAGGATATTGTTGTTTAATTTTTTATTTAGTTCTTTCTTATAAAATACAGATTGTTTTCTAAACCCATCACAATCATGCTAAATAGAATAAAATAAGTACTTTTTCTTGTACTATACACCTTTTCATAAAATAAGCAAAAACTCATTTAATCAATCTACCTTAAATATTTTAGACTTTACTATGTGTTATTTATAATTAATTCTTTTCTTTAAAATTTTACTTATTGTTATCTTTCAACTTTATATAAATATGGATAATGGGAAGTTAACCATTTTAATATTTTAATCCTAATTCTTCACAAATATCTTTTGTTAATTTTGCTAATGGTCTTTTCCCTAAATCTTCATCACATGTGTAATTTGAAACTACCATTTGAAGCACTTCCTCTCTATTACTAAAAAGTTCAGGATATTGATTATATAGCTCGTCTATTCTGCTATCATTATAAATAATTGCTTTCTTAATAATTTCTCTAACATAATCCTTATGAAAATTATATAAAGCCTTAAGATTAAAAGTTTCTTTAGAATTATTTATTTTTTGTATATAATCATTACATTCTTTTTCTAAATCTATTTTTTTATTTTGTTTTTTACTTTTTTCAATTAAGTTATCTTTTATTTTATCTTCGTCAATTGATAATTTGATTTCAAAATTATTTGAATTGCCTAACAAATAGTTGATATCATATGTTTCCTTAGTTTTGTCTGTATAAAAATTGGTTTCGAATTTAGCATATTGTCCAAATTCTTCTTCATAAGGATAAATACATTTATTTTTATAAAAATCTATACTTCCTTTAAAACTAGAATTACAAACATGACAACTAGGAATGAAATTATATAAAGAAACTGCCAGAAAAGGATATTTTGATTTTGGATAAAAATGATCTATATCTGCTCTCGTTTTTCCATGTTCACTTATATATGTATGAATATATTGTCTATTACAATAAGGGCATGTTGTTATTTTTAATTCATTTAACAGTTCATAAGCACCCCATCTGATTAATTTATTTTCAAAATTTATTTTATCACCTCTTACGAAGCTGTTATAATCGAAGATATTATTTAGTATTAATTTTAATTCTTCATTTATTTCAACTTTAAATTTGTTTTCTATTTTAGATAGATTTTCAATTCCCCTTCCTGTAATTTTTATAGAATCTATTATATTTAGTATTTCATTATAATCTGTCTTAATCGCTTCTTTTTCAGCTTCAAAAAATTTTTTTATTGAATTTTTTATGAAAGAAATATTTGTTTTATCTTTTATATTATCTGCATTTCTCACCTTTTCTAGCTGTAATCTAATTTGGTTTAGAAAATCACTAATTGAACTTTTTGTTAAACTTTCAAATAAAAAAGGAAATTCGTATTTAATTTCTTCTATTATGTTATCTATTGAATTATATTTATCTGTTTTTACAATTAAATTTCCTTTTACTATAGATTCTATCCTATTCTGTTCATTTAAAAATTTTAATAAATTATAAATATCTTGAGGAATCTCCTTTTCTTCTTCCTTATCTTTATATATTTTTTTGTATAAATAATTTTCTAAATTTTGTTTGCCTGTTTTCTTAAACCATTCCCAATGTTTTTTTTCTATTTCTTTCATCTTATTTTTATTAACTTGTATCCTTATCATATCCTATCCCCAGACTTCTCTTTTAATTCTTTTATCTTCATATCTAATAATTCCATTACTTTTTCAATTTTATCAAGCCCTTTATCCTTTAGAAAACCTTCCAATTTAGCTTTTTCTTCCTGTAATTTTAAAATTTGTAGTTCATAATCTTTTCTATTTTCTGGAAAGGTTGTCCTATATATACCTTCTAATTTTCTTTTAATTAAAGGTTCACCTATAAACTCAATAATAAATTTTATCTTTTTTTTCATTGCATTTATATCGATTGCTTGGTTTTGACCATTTTCTTCATAATCCATATATTTTATATATATTATTTTAAATTCTTCTATACTGATATTTTTATTTATAAATTGTTTGTATTTATCCATAATTTTTAAAGAATCTTTGATTTTTTGATTTGCAAAGTCCCCAATTGTATTTTCCATGAAAAAGGACTTCTTTAACATATTATGTATATTAGCTGCAAAAGTTTCAAAACTCTGAACGTGAGGTTGTAAAAAACGATTATTCCACTTAATGGTATCGTCATATTCTAATAAAATAGTATCTTTCTTTTTTACATCTGATAATAAAAATGGTGAATGTGTAGAAATGATAAACTGTACATTTAATTGATTCACTTCTTTATTGAATATATCAATAGCTGTAAGTAACTGATTCATAAATTCTTTTGCCCATTGTGGATGTAAAAAAGCATCTGGTTCATCTAATAAAAAAATACTTAACCTATTTTGTTTACTATCTCTTAAAGAAGTAATTACTTTTGCAAAAAAAATAAATACTGCTCTCTCTCCCTCTGATAAGTGTTCTACCTCAAGTGTAAATTGACGCTCTACATCACAGTATTCTATATTTGAGTAGCTTTCTAATACATCTAAAAGTTTTTTTACATTTTTTTCAGTTGTTCCCTTGTATGTCAAACAAATTGTTTTATCTTTTCTAAAACACCCTATATCTAATTTTATTATCTTTTTTATAATTTCTTCAAATGAAGATTGATATTCACCCTCTTTAATCACCTCAAATTTTAAGCTTAATCGTGAAAAAACATAACGACTTATGAGTAACTTTAAATAAACTTTGCGTTGAAAATGATTTTTTATTTTACCTGAATCTGAATGTTCATCAAAAAAAGTTCTCAACATATCATCTCTTATATTAATTTCTGAACTACACTCATTTATTTTTTTTACAACTGAAATAATATAAACAAATTCACTATAAATATCTGATTCTGTTATTTCATTAAAAGAAGACATATCTACTAATAACTTTTGATTTGCATTCTCAAATATTGTCATATCAAAATCAAAAGATTCCACATGTTTTTCTAATTCTGATACATTTATATTTGTATCTAATCTAGTTTTAATGTCCTCTTTTTCAAAACATTCTTTCAATAAATGGGTAAAACCATCGATAATATAATCATCAATCCAACCTAATATTACATCTTCTTTTTTATTCTCTTGTTTTTCACTATGCAGTTGGTTTACTAAATATTTCCTTAACATTTTATAATTATTATCTATTCTTTTCTCTTCAACTGTAAGTGTTGGTAGTACTTCCCTTTCACTAAATTTATGTAATAAGTTGATTTCAGGAAGAAATTCAAATATTATTTCTCTAAATTTATCATATTTTTTATCATATAGTAGCATATAGCCAGATTTATAATCTGCAAAACGTTCCATATTTAACTCTCGATAAAAACGTTTCATCAAATATTCGTCATCCTCATCTTCTTTCTGTTTAAAAATTCTTGGTTTGTTATACGTAATTCTGTGACTATAAGAATGCGCTAAATAAAAAAAATTACAATCTTCACAAATTTTGTTCAGATGTTTATGCCCTAAAATAGAATGATGAGTTAAACTATGAGTTTTTGGATCTATACAATTAAAAAAATGATATCCGATTGCATATATTTTTTTATCTTCTTTATATTTAAAAGCAAAACCAATGGGTAATTTATAAAATGTATCCTTATTAACAACAAGGTTTTTGATAAATCCACCTTTGTGGAAATTTCCTATTACTTCCATACCAAATATACATTCATTTAAATTAGAATCCTCTTTAAGAAGATACACAATAATATATTCATCTTTAAAATAACTTATATCATCTTCAGAACGATGAATTTTAAATTTTCCCATCTGGCTTGACGATTTATACTTTCTAACAAAAGATTCTTTTATTCTATCGTTTCTATTCATTCCTAAAATATCGAGTATTGTAGTTTTTCCTGCCCCATTTTGGCCAACTATCATTTTAATGTTTTTTATAGATTTTCCATAAATATTAGGATATATTTCTTCTCTCTTTTCTATGTGAAGTTCTCCCTTTTCTAAGTTGTATTGAACATTAAATCTATCGCTAAAGTTAAATTCTTTATTCATAATAAATTGATCATTATTATCATTACAACCATCAACTTTATGTCCAAAGTTTTTAATGTACATGTAGATAAGTTCCATTATTAATCCTCCATAATTGTTTATTGCTTGACTATATCGAAATTTATTGTTCAAGATATTGAATATTCTTCAGTTTATTAACATTTTATAATGCCTTAGTTCACCTTCCCATTATAGACATTTGTTTATTATTGCTTAAATCTGTAAATAATACAAACAAGAGGTGATTATATGCAATCTAACACAACTTGTCCATTAGTTGAACAATATCTAAGTTACCTTGTTGTTATTAAAGGCCGTGCTCCTTTCTTCCTGGCGGTGCTCGCACCCAGTGAAGAGATGTGCGTAGCGAACGGAAATATATTGTTATGTGACGTTGACATATTGCCACTAAAGTTAAAATATAAATTAATTATCTACTAAAATAATACCTAGACTATTAATACTATTCTCTATGTAATCTTTCTATATTATTGTCTAGAAATTCTCTCAAATGTCTTGCATAGCCAATTCTATCTTCTGGTTTTGATAATTGTCTACTTGTCAAGTATAGATTATCGTCTCTGTATCGAGGAAATACATGTAAGTGATAATGCCATACATCTTGGTTCCCTTCTGGTTCATTATGTTGTCTTGAAGAAACCCCATCGCACTTATACACTTCCTTCAATGCTATTGCAATTATTCTTTCTAATTCATGTATCCTTGAGGAAAGATGATTTGGTAGATCATAAATATTCTCATAATGTTTATTAGGAATAATAAGTACATGAGCTTTATTATTCGGCCACCATCCAGCACTAATAAATGCTGTAATGAACTCATCAGAATAAATAATATCTCCTTGTTTAGTTAATACATTCTCGTTTTCTATCCCTTTAACCAACAAACAAAATGGACAGTTATAATTCTCTGGTTCATGATTATACATTTATTCAACCACCAATACTATAATTTATTTTTTGCTATAAAATTCTCTATTAATTAGTATCCGTTCCATTTAGATTATTATAAACACATAATTCTTTTATACCCAATTCACTTCTGACTTAGTTACAGAAATGTCACATAACATTTCGGCAGTTTGCGACGTCTGCTCTGACCCAAAATTCTTTTTTCTTCTTGGCTAGAGAAGATGTTGCAAACTGTCTGTTAGGCGACGGAATCAATGGAAACCACTATAAGCCATAAGTCAATATTAATTTGTATAAACCACTTAATTTCTTTACTATTACCATCTAATTATATGAGTGTTGCCTAAATTCTGATTTACTTTACATTAACTAACATCTCATTCGCCACATTTAAAAATCTATTAACATATTCCTTAGAAAGCATTTTGTTTGTAACATGTTTGCTAAAATCAATAGGGTATACATATTCATTATCTAAATATTTATTCTCTTCTTCTTTTTTTAATGTGGTTGTAAATATAATTTGATTAGATAATCCAACAAACATTTCTAGGGCTCTCTTTTCTCGTTCCGAAGACAAATCCTCTGCTCTAAAAGAATCTACAATAATAGGAAATTCATGCTGAAGGACTTTTTCAAAGGCAAACATGCGAGCTAAATGAAATTCTGTAGCTTCACTGCCTGATAAAATCTTATCCCTTGCAGTAAAAATATTATCATATGCGGTTTCATTGGCCGAATCTACTACTTTATAAAACTCATTCATTGAATCAACAATATCACCCAATAGTTTTTCACATTTTTTAACTGATTCATCAGACACGGTTTCTTTCTTTGTCAACTGATCTACTAATTTATGTAATTCAGAATCTATCTCACATATTCTTACGTCTGCGTCCTTCACTCCTTCCATTTCTTTGCGTACTACTAATAATGCCTCTAAAGGAATGTCGTCTGCTTGCATAGATAAATCTAGTTCACTTTGGCAGATGACTATTTCCTTTGTCAGCCTATCAATCTCTTCATTATATATATCAATCTTATCCTTCACTGCATCTAATATTTGTTTTCTCATTGCAGATGTGGAGATATCAAATGAAAATTCTTTGTCAGCGCTCTCATATGCAATATGTTTTGAACCACAATCTAAACAAGCAATCTGACCTGTTTTCATTGTTCTATTCAATGATCGTAATTCCTTAAGAGCTAGTTCATTTTTGGTTCGCCTTGAAATAGCATTAGCTCTTTCCTTCTTAAAGGATAGAAGCTTATCTTTTATTCTCTCTACTTCTTTAAGCATATCTTCTAGTGCTTTTTTATCGTTAGTAGCACTCAAATATTCGTAAGCAACATTATTCTCTTTAAGAATCTTATTTTCCTTTAATAAAATCTTCTTTTCTGCCTTTAAATCAAAAATTTTCTTTTTAATAATCTCAGTATCCTCTATTGTATCACTATAATTGTTTACTCCCGCCATTGCATATAATAGTGAATAAAAATCATCTTTTTTGTACCAACCCTTATTAATAATATCCCAAGTTGTTTTCTTATCTTGACCAACAAAAAATAATTGGACTAATAGTTCTGGATCAACAATTCTTACCACGTTGTCTTTTTTTATTACAGGTAACTCCTGAATATTCTTATTCCAATAACGTTTGAACTCAGCCGTATTATCAAAGACAGCGTATTCTTCCCCCTTTTTTATCACGAAATTTTTAGATTTCCTACATATTTTAATCAACTTTTCATTATGTTCAAAATATACAATGTGGAAATAGTCTTCGTACTTAAACGAAGTTGGAAAAGCTGGTTTATTACCCAAACAATACATAATCGATTGAATTGCTATCGTCTTACCTTTATTATTATCATCACTAAAAATTATATTTAGACCATTCTTAAAATCTTCAAAAACATACGCTTCATCTTTATTACCTATAAATATTGCCTTAATCATCATAATTCGATCCCATCCTTAATTACAGATATAAAATATTTTAATGAAAGAGTCGTAAAATCCATACTTCTATTTATAATGTTTTTATCTAATTTTCTATATAACTCATTTATATTGTCTAACGGATTGTTAGTAATAATGTTATATATATTCTCAAAAAGCTTCCAAAAATCTTCTTTGCAATTACTATTAAATAAAGCCCTAGATAAGTCTAGCTGACAATCTTCTAACAAATTATTTCTATTTTCTTCCGGAAATCGGCTATATGTATAAATAAAAGAGCGTGGAACATTTGATCCTATTACCTTTTGATTCAGTATTCTATTGAGTACCAAAAGGCGAATCTCCGTGGTAGTTAAATGTCTCCCATAATTAAGAACTTCATCAGGAGCTTCTAGTGTAACACCCTCAACTACACTAGTGTTCTTTTTTCCTGCTTGTGTATTTCTTATTTCATTAAAAATAGCAATAAGAGTCTCTTCCTTAGGGATAATTGCTGGGTTTAACTTAATTATCTTTTTAACGTAATCTTTCTTACTTTGATTGTCTATTACAAAAAACACTGTCTTAAAAATTTATCTATTTTTTCTTCACTTATATCTTCTTCAGCGATATATGTTTTCTTTTTGCATTCATCTAATAAACCTTTTTTAATATTTGCTAAAGCAGTATCTTTTATATTAGATATATTAAATTGTGTTTGTTTTTCGTCAATTCTTACTGTATTGGATATACCTCCTAAAAAGAGTATATAGTTACTAAATTCAAATTCGCTTACATAATTCTTATACAAAGTAACTAATTCTCTACCAATAGCATTGGGAGATGGCTTCTTATCTCCCTTTGACTGCAAATCCCATAGTTTATCTGACATTTTAGTCATTCCAGTTAAATCATTTAAAAAGTCTACTACAAAATAATGAATTTGGTCACTATCACTTCTAAAATTCATTAAGTACAATAATGCTTTTGTTTCTGTATCTGCTGCTGAAGGTCTTAAACGTTCAGTTGACTTAACTACATATGCCATAATTAACTCCTCCTATTATGAATTGAAATCTATAGCGAAATAACTAGCAACTTTTATTAACATAATACTTTTCTTTGTATAAAAACCTAATTGATTCTGTCGCCTAACGTTCAGGTACTCCCAACGTTTTTGAACCGGCTTACATAGAATCTCTTCCATAATGGTGTTTACACCCGGTGAAAAAATGTGCAAAGCGAATGGGAGTATATTGTTAGGCGATGGAATTTACGGTTTCAGGGTATAATTTGCTTACAAATTCTAATAAATCATTTAATTTCTCTTTATCGAGTCGTTTTGCGAATTTTATAAGATATGTATCCTTAGGACAATTAAGTTTTGTAATACCATTTAGTCTAGGATACAACAAGGGTAATAAATGGTCTTTAGCTGATACATAATATAGCATAAACTCATCTTCATATCTAATACTCTCTTCAACAAATTTTCTAGCATTTTTATAACGATCATTACCAATTTTACTAATAATTTGTTTTTGTAAATCTCTAATTCTATCATCTACTTTTTTTGGATCTAATTCGCCTTCACCACATGATACCAATTTATTGATACCGTAACCAATAGTAGGTATGTATTTTATCTCTTTCTTGCATATTGCATATTCTATATATAATTTCTTAAAAAGTTCATTATTCTTAATTTTCCACTCTGAGTAGTTTAACTTACTCATAATATCATCACGATGTTTTACAGTATCCTCTTCATCTAAAATATCAATTAATGAGTTTTCACTTATCAAAAAATTTTCAATACAGTATCTAGGCAAGGTAAATAGCTTGTCCAATTCTTCAATGTCCGCAAAAATAGTGTTATCCTCACCACTAAGTAAATATAAATCACCATCAATAATATAGATTTCTCTTCTTGTATCGTCAAGATTTTGCTTTTTTTTACACTGCTTAACTACTTCAATTCTATTTCCTAATGGATATATATTGTCCATTGAAATATCACTAAATACAGTTGATAATATTTCTGAATATAGTTTTCTCGAAGCAATATTTGTATCTTCAACAAAAAAAATCAAATCGTTATCATTACTTAGAAAATTATGTTTAGAATATTTTGCAGCTGTTGTTCTTTCATTTTGCATACTATTTCCTCCAATTCTTAATAATATTTAAATCATACTCATCAACTATATCTGGAGAATGTGTTGCCATAATAAATTGAGTTTCCGGACAATTATCCATTATTGATCTTACAAATATCTGCTGCCATCTAATATGTAAAGATAATTCTGGCTCATCAATAATAAATACCTTATTCCTACTAGAGAAATTGAATAAAGCATGTGCAAATATAACCAGTAGCTGTCGTTCTCCTGACGATAACGTATTAACAGAGCAACTCTTACAATTTGCTCTAGTAACTTTCAATTGTCCTAACGTATCTAACTCAATCCTTTTATCAGAATCTTTATAGAATTCATTAATTATAGATAAAAAAGTGGTAAACTTTGAAAACATTTTATCTGTTTTATTCTTGTGGTTATCAACAATTTCTATTAATTCGAAAATCTTGTCAATTTGTGACATGTTAATTATGAGTTCTAAATCAATATTTGTTGTATCTCTTGAGTCAATATCTTGTTCTAAAAGGGTTTCTAATCTTTCAAAAAATATTTCTAGCTCTTTGCTCAAGGTTTTTTTGTTTCCTTCTATCTTTCTAATGTTATCTAGAATTTCTTCTTTCTTACCAAGCAAGTCTTTTTTTTGTTTCCAATTATTTAAACTATTTGTAAATTCATTAATATCAAACTCTCTGAATTTAAATGAAGAGAGTAACAACTTCTCTCGCAACATGGATAAATTATACTCATCATTTTTCTTTACTTTTTTATAAGTTTCTTGTATTAGATATTGGGCATCTATTAGTCCACTATTTAGTGTTCCTTCATATAAACGTCTATTCTTCATACTTTTTGAAAATGAATCTCTGTAATAAACTATATTCCTTTGATATCTATATTCATTATTAAAGTCCCGTAATTCAAATCTTCTTTCTAGTCCCAAAAAAATAGGCGAAGGTATATCTACTATAAATTCAATTACAGGGTGTTTCCGATATTCTAATGGATACTCCTTTATTTTTTCAATAAATTTACTTTCACTATTATTTGAAATATATTCCAATTCGTCAAATTCTAAATTATCTACACAAAGGCTTTCTGTTATAGAGTCCACACTTAAAACTAAATCCTTCTTATCTTTTTTACATTTAATAGTGTGCATCTTATTATGATGACTAATTGTTAAACAAATGAAGTCAAACCTAGTCTTCATTAATTCTTCAAATGATGGGGTAATTATTGACTGTATCAGTCTTAACGCAGTAGTTTTCCCCGACCCATTACCGCCAATGATTAACGATAAGTCCTCATTAAAATTAATTTCAACATTCATAAATCCATGAATATTCTTACCTTCAAAACTAATTATCTTCATACATTCCTCCTTGAGTCATTTTATCATTATTGATACTTTTTTTCTCAGTACATTAGTAAATTCTTTCGCCTAACTTTTAAATCTCCGTATGTTAGTTCTAACTATTACTCAAATCTGGTGGTATTTGCGAACTAAAGTTCGCAAATACCTCTTATATATTATCTAATGGACTCATAATATATCTTAAATTCTTATTCGTTACATGTGTATATATCTCAGTTGTTTTTGAACTATTATGCCCTAAGAGTTCTTGTATATATCTCAAATCTGTTAATCTTCTCCTTCTAATAGATGAGTAACAATCGAATGTATCAAAATATATACAATAACTTTTCTAATTATTGAATATTTAACTATTTCTTTCTATTTTAGTTTTAGACATTATCTACTATATAAAACTCAAATCCACATATAATATTTCTACATTTATCTTACAAACCCTTTTATTCCTTGTTAATTTTGCACTAATATTGTTTATATAAGGTATTAAAGGATTCGCAAAGCTTCACTAAAAATAAACACTACAACCAATAAAATAACTAGGCAAGCATCCACACCCATAGGGGACAGGTACTTTTGGGTGTAATATATGTTAATACTGAACTATAGTATCCATGTTGCTGTTGTCGCTAATCCGACCATTTTAATTCCGAAAGACATAAGAATAGATTGAATCGCTATAACAATAACAGTTTGTTTTTTCGTTTTACTTTTACTGATTCGTTTATAAACAAATATTGATAACAAAGTTAGTAGAATTATAGGAATTACATTAAACGCAATCGAAAGCAGAAATGCTAAAGGTCCAATATCATCAGTCGTCCAATTTGCAAATGGTATTACTAAACCTATGGGTATTGCTAAAATTATCGTTATAGACAAGGTTGCTATCTGGACACCTAACATACCAACCCAATATACAAAAGCCTTTTTAAGTCGTTTTTCGGAGTCTTTTGGCATAATGATAAATCCAACAATAAGTGGAAGCACGATTGCTATGCCAATGCCCACAGTAATCATTCCAATCATAAATAATACAATGTAAAAACCTGCCATGAAATCACCTCCATTAGTGTAATACTGTACTATAGTTGATACATTATTTATTTTAATTCATTACTAATTACCATATAACTTTATCTCCTTTCAAAAATTAGCATAATTCTGTCACATAAAGTTTCGTGTTACCGACGTTTCTCAACCTTAGAACGAAGGTGCTCATGCCCTGACAAGAGCTAATGTGCCAACTATTATCTACTATATAGACTCAAATTCAAATATAATATTTCTACATTTATCTTAAAAACCCTTTTATTCCTTGTTGATTTCGCACTAATACTGTTTAAAATAGGCAAAAAAAAAGACTCAATAAGCTTTGCGCCAAAATAAACACTAAAACCAATAAAGCAACTAGGCAAGCATCTGATGTTTCTTTGTCGGTGAATTTAAGAGGGGGGGTTTCTCAACACTTTTATTTAATGTTTTTTAACTCCCTCTTTACTGAACCAGCAAAGATTATCAGATGTTTGCCTATACCAGTAAGCTACTCTTACAAATATTTCTTTTCATTGTTGTTATTAAAAGTTGCATTTTAAGTTTTTAATTATGCTTTTTTTCTCTAAGACGTTCTAACAGTTCTGCATGAATTTAAAGTGGTTCTATATATTTATCCATATTCTCATCTTCCAATTTTTACACTTTGTCTAATGAGTTAGAATAGGATAAAAAAACAAAACATAGGAACTATAATACCCAAGCTTGTTACATTACTTATTTATTTAATTCTATATCTCTTTAAATTGGTTAATTTCTTCAAAGTACTTATGTCGGTTATATTATTATTATTTAGATATAATTCAGTCAAATTCGTTAAACCACTTATACTACTAATGTCGCTTATTTTATTAAAAGATAAACCTAAATAAGTTAAATTTATTAAACAACTTATGCTACTTATATCGTTTATATTATTATAATACAATTTTAATTTACTCAAATTCATTAGTCCACTTATACTACTTATGTCGGTTATAACATTATCAGATAAATCTAAATAAGTTAATTTTTTTAACCCACTTATACTACTAATGTTACTTATTTCATTATCAGATAAACATAAATCGGTTAAATTTATTAATCCACTTATACTACTTATATCCTTTATATTATTATTGGACAAAACTAAATCAGTCAAATTCGTTAATCCATTTATACTACTAATGTCACTTATTTTATTATCAGCTAGCCATAAATCAGTCAAGTTTGTTAAGCCACTTATACTACTTATATCGTTTATATTAGTATTACCTAAACCTAATTCAGCCAAATTCGTTAAGCCTCTTAAACTACTTATATCGTTTATATTATTATTACCCAAACCTAATTTAGTCAAATTCGTTAAGCCTCTTAAACTACTTATATCGTTTATATTATTATTACCTAAACGTAATTCAGTCAAATTCGTTAAGCCTCTTAAGCTACTAATGTCGCTTATTTTATTATCAGCTAGCCATAAATCAGTCAAGTTTGTTAAACCACTTATACTACTTATATTGCTTATTTCATTACTAGACAGCTCTAAATAAGTCAAATTCGTTAAGCTATTTATACTACTAATATCGCCTATTTTATTACTAGACAAATTTAAATAATCCAAATTCGTTAATTCACTTATACCACTTATATTACTTATTTCATTATCAGCCAGTAATAAAACTCTTAAGTTTGTTAGACCTCTTATACTACTGATATCACTTATATTGTTACTAGACAAACCTAAATAAGAAGTCAAATTAGTTAAACTACTTATACTACTTATGTCACTTATATTATTGTCACACAGATTTAACTTAATCAAATTTATTAGACCACTTATACTGCTGATGTCACTTATTTTATTATCACCCAAATATAATTCAGTCAAATTCGTCAATCCACTTATACTACTTATATCACTTATTTTATTATCATTTAGCGATAACCTAGTTAAATTCGTAAAATACTGTAGTCCCTCAATATCAACTATTTCTGCTGAAGATAAATCTAACTCAGTCGGTGCCTTAGCTTCAGCTAAAGATATCTCTTTATTATCGTTAGTATCAACTCCTACATTAATCAATGCTTGTTTTAAATTCGTATCAGAAAACGTAATGTTAAAGTCCTTATATACAGTTACTGTATATGTTTTTATGTCTCCATTCTTTGCTTTTACTTCAATGTTAATTAAAGTTTCTCCTGCATTTAATGGTATTTTTTTTGATTGCTTTCCACTTACTACACTTCTTCCATTAACTTTTACTCTAGCTTTCCTGTTATCTACTGTTGGTATTACTCTTATTTCTGTTGCATCATTCTCTACTGTTGCCGTATAATTTGTTAATGTCGTATTAAATACTTTTGATAGTGTTCCATTGGATAGTTTTAAATCTTTTAAATAATTATTATAAGCACTACGAATAACCCATACTTCATAAATTTCATTACCGATTGTAAAATCTAAATTTGTTTTATGATTAGCCCCACGTGTAAATTCATCATATAGTGGATTCTCTCTAATATTTAACTCCCTTAAGTTTGTTAAGCTACTTATACTGCTGATGTCGCTTATATTATTATTAGATAGGTTTAAATTAGTTAAATTTGTTAGACAATTTATACTACTTATATCTCTTATACTATTATAACTAAGATATAAACTATTTAAATTCTTTAATCCACTTATACTACTGATATCCTTTATCATATTATAAGACAGGCTAAAACTAGTTAAATTTTCCAATCCTTTCAATCCACTTATATTACTTATATTATTATTAGATAAATCTAACGTAGTTAAATTTGTTAATTCATTTATACTACTGATATCGCTTATATTATTATCACTTACACTTAAATAAGTTAAATTAATTAAACCACTTATACTACTAATATCGCTTATATTATTATTAGACAAATATAAAATAGTTAAGTTTGTTAAGCCATTTAAACTACTTATGTCACTTATATTATTATTATGTAGGTATAAATCGGTTAAATTTGTTAATCCACTTATACTACTTATGTTACTTATATTATTATTATCTAGACCTAATTTAGTTAAATTTGTTAAGCCTCTTATACAGCTTATATCGTTTATATTATTTTTATTTAGATATAATTCAGTTAAATTTGTTAAGGCACTTATACTACTTATCTCACTTATATTATTATTATATAAACTTAAAAAATTTAAATTCGTTAAGTTACTTAAACTACTTATATCGATTATATTATTATTAACAAGACCTAAATGATTTAAATTTGTTAAATTACTTAATTCACTAATATCACTTATATTATTATTGTCCAAACCTAAATAAATTAATTTTGTTAAACCGCTTATCATGCTGATATCATCTATATTACTATTATTCAAAGTTAAATCAGTTAGATTTGTTAAGCCACTTATACTACTTAAATCACTTATATTATTATTAGACAAATATAAAATAGTTAAGTTTGTTAAGCCATTTAAACTACTTATATCACTTATATTATTACTATATAAACTTATACCATTCAAATTTGTTAAGCCACTTAAACTACTGATGTCACTTATTTTATTACCATATAGACCTAAAACAGTTAAATTTGTTAAACTACTTATACTATTAATATCAGTAATTTCATTATTACCCAGATTTAATTTTGTCAAATTTACTAAACTACTTAAATTACTAATGTCGTTTATATTATTATTAGGTAGATATAACTCAGTCAAATTTGTAAAATATTCTATTCCATTAATATTAGATATTCCTATTGCTTCTAAATATAATAAAGTAACAGCCTCGGCTTCACTAATGGATATCTCTCCATTATGGTTGGTATCAACACCATAATAAATCAATGCATTCTTAAAATCAGCATCAGAAAATAAAATGTTTCTATCAATAGTTTTAGCAGACACATCATTAGTTGTGTTTATAAATACAACAGATAAAATCATTAAATATACTAATATTTTTTTCATAAAACTCCCCCTTATATAATTTTGTAATAACTAATTTTGTTTGTAAAAATTTATAGGATTTTATTTTCTACTTTTTTTAAGTAATAAAATAATAATATAAAATTTATTTTAAATATTAATGCTTGCTTATAGTTAAAAATATTCTTATTTAAATAGTAAAAGCAGCTATTAAATAATGATATGATACTTCCAAAGT
>NZ_LOHE01000035.1 GCF_001559865.1 Abyssisolibacter fermentans | reverse complement strand
TAATCTCATCTACTAGTACTCTTGCCGATTGTCCATCAAAAATAATATGATGCATGTCAACTATCAAAATATAATCATCTACATCTAGAGTAACTAGACCTACTCTAAAAATGGGTGGTTTGTTTAAGTCAAAAGGTCTAACAAATTCTTCTATTATTTCTTCTACCGCTTTTCCCTTTGCATTAATTTCCTCTACATTGAATTTAACTTCATCATAAATCTTTTGATAAGGTATATTATTAATGCTTACAAAACCAGTTCTTAGTGCTTCATGTCGTTTAACTAACTTGTCTAATACTGCTTTTAGTCTCTTTATATTTACATTTCCTTTAATTTTAAATGCTATAGGCGTATTATAGCTCAAATTATTTTCATTAAATTTACATAGTACATAAATTCTTTTCTGAGGTGCTGCTAAGGGATAATATTCAAGTTCTTCTGTCTGCAATGTTGCAGCAGTCTGACATGAATTATTAGTTTTAATATCTGTTATATAAATTGATAGTGTTTTTACTGTTGCAAAATTAAATATTTCTCCCATTGTTAAGCTAATATTTAAAGTTTCATGTATTTTCTTAATTAATGATGCTATCTTTAACGAATTTCCACCTAGTTCAAAAAAATTATCGTTTATACCTATATTATTTATTCCAAGAATGTTTGACCACATATTTACTAATTGCATTTCTAGCTTAGTTGTTGGTAAATCTACATCACGACTCTCTATTTTTTCTTTAATTAATCTATCTAAATGTAAACCTAGCTCTTTATATTCACCTTTGCTATATGCTTCTTTTAGCATGTATCTTTGAACTTTGCCACTGATTGTCTTTGGTATTTTATTGATTGGTAAAACATGTTTTAATACTAAACCTGTACTCAAATTGATATATTTCTTGAATTCTATAGCTTTTGATACGAATTTCTCTACATCATCTTCAAACAAGATGAACATGATAATATCATCTTTTTCTAGTTGTGGATTGTATATTCCACAAACAACAACTTTACCAGCCTCTCCACCTTTTATTTCACTTGCAATCATTTCGATATCATTCGGATAGTAATTTTGTCCATTAACAAATATAATCTCCTTTTTTCTACCAGATACAAATAACTCTCCATTTCGCTTGAAACCTAAATCTCCTGTTTTTAACCATCCATCCTCAGTTATTGTGCTTTTTGTAGCTTCAGAGTTATTATAATAGCCACTGGTTA
The DNA here is from genome assembly GCF_001559865.1 of Abyssisolibacter fermentans. NCBI lineage: Bacteria > Bacillati > Bacillota > Clostridia > Eubacteriales > Clostridiaceae > Abyssisolibacter > Abyssisolibacter fermentans. The sequence goes on along the minus strand of NZ_LOHE01000035.1, from coordinate 128,289 downwards.
CATTTTTTCCTTTGATGTAAATTTCACCCACAACATTATCTGGCAGTATACTACCTTCATTATCACATATTTTCATTTTACAACTGTCGAAATCATGACCAACATCCACCAAAGTTACTCCACGTTCCTCATCCTTACCAACTTCCATTACTTGCTGACCAATAGACATATAATCTCTGTGAAGTTTTAAATATTTTAACTTTTCACCTATTTTACAAGCCGTTACTATTGCAGTTGCCTCTGTTAATCCATAACAAGGTACAACTATATTCTCTTTTAATCCCCACCTAGACATTTCATTAAAAAATTTATTGTTCAAATCAGCTGATATGGGTTCTGCTGCGTTAGCAATTACTCGTACACGTGATAAATCCCATTGTTTTTTTTCTTTCTCCTCATCAGTAAGAAATGACAAGAAATGTTTAAATGCAAAATTAGGACAAGCTAGTGAAGTTGCCTTATGTTCGTGAGCTTTATCCATCCATTGCAATGGAGTCTTTATAAAAGTATTAGTAGGCATTATTATTTGATTAAAACCAATTGTCAAAGGAAGTATATGAAACACAAGAAGACCAAAAGTATGTGTTAATGGCATCCATCCTAGCACACAATCATCATTTGTTACTTCAAAAGCCTTTGCTATTGTTTCTAAATTAGTTAACACGTTTTCATGTGTTAAAACAACACCTTTAGGGTCACCTGTTGAACCAGAAGAAAATTGTATATATGCAATATCATCAGGATGTATTTCATGTATAACGCCATTTTTTTTATTTACATTTATAATATCACTTAGCATTATTCTTGATTCAATATCAATATTAGAAACTGCTTTCAAACTAACAAAAGTATTCTTCTTAAGTTTTTCATATGCTTTTTTGCTAGTTATTAAATAAGGGTTATTTAATTTTCCCCATATTTTAGAAAGTTTTGTTTTACTTGCTTCATTAGCTGCCACAGTAGTAGTAATTGGTATAATGCCACCTAATAAACATGCCCAAAAAATTATTAATAATTCTTTATTCTCATCTAGTTGGAATACTAATTCATCGCCCGGTTTTATATTTTTTTTCTGTAATTCATTAAGTGTCATCAATGCTTTATCATAGAGTTCACTATAAGATAAGAAATCTTCCTCATCATTTTGAATAAAAGTAATGCCTTTTGAGGAATTTTTAATACTAATTTCTTGTAAACATTCTACTAGATTTTCACTAGTCTTACTTTTGTGCTTTAACATATTATACCTCCTTGATTATATTTGTATTGATATTAATTTAAATTTTCTTAATTACTTTCAACACGAATCAAAAGTTTGATACCGTCAAATTATGTTTGTTTTCATGATATTTATATATTCTTGATACCTTAGTTTGTTAGTTATATTTATTTATAAAATTTTGTAACCTATAATTTGAAATTTGTGTAATTGGGTTTTAATTCTAATTTGTAATTTATGTATTATTTTAATTTTTATAGAATTGTTTACTTTTTATATTTTAATACCCATATAATTATTTATTTTACATATTTATATATTTTGCTACAATATATATTTCTTTTTTGTAATATATTATATTAATTTGTTAAATAAATGCTAATTCCCTTTTTTTTTATTATTTTTCGTTCGTCATTATTTGATATATTTTGAGATATATTACTATTGTCTTTAAATTATTTTAAACTCACCTTGTGTGTTACAATTTAACTATTTCTATTTCAATTATTTCTATATGGTAATTTTTACTCAAAATCAATATATTTTCTCTCTAAAAAATATTAGAAATTAAAATGAAATACATGTTAATATGTCGAATGTTATTTAATATTAAACACTGCTATTGTATATTTATCTACTGTATTTTTCGTATAATATAATCAAAAATTAGTAAAAATAAGCTCAAAAAAATAAATACACACAGCATATTTATCTTGTATGTATTTATCAGTTAATTTTTTTATATTTAATCTCAATAATTTTGTTAGAATTATATAATATTTGTTACTATAGTTTAATATTTATGGTTAAGTATAAATATTTAAAAATATACTTATACCCCCTTATTATCTTCACTAAAATCAACACTGTTTTCTAATTCCAATTTATCTTCATATTTATCAACATACATCTTTCCATTTTCATCTATACTTGCATACATCACTTCTTCGATTCTTTTTACTCCAAACTTTTTAAGCCTATTTATTATATCTTTACCACTTAATTTTCTTTTTCTTAAATTTTCGTATATGATCTGTCCTCCTATAATTAATTCTGTGGGTATGCTTTCAGCTTTAGATATTATATTTAGATCTCCTAATGTTACAGTTTTTTTATCATTTTGTGTGAAAACACTTAACTTTCCATTTGCTTCTAATATTCCAAACTCAACATCTTTTGGTGATAAACAATTATTCTGCCTCAACAGTACATTAATTTCATCTACGTTATACCGAGCTCGCTGTAAATTTTTTTCTAGTATTTTCCCATTTTGTATTACTAATATAGGTTCGCCTTCCACTACTTTTCTAAAGGTTCTGTTCTTTAATGAAATCATTGTAATTAACCATGTAAGCAGACCAAATAAAACAAGTCCTACAAAATGCTGCATCGTATTATTATCAAGATCAGTTGCTAATGTTCCTGCTATTGAACCAAAGGTTATACCATTTACATACTCATGAAAAGCTAACTGAGATATCTGCTGTCTTCCTAAGAGTCTAGCAATAAACAATATTGCAAAAAAAGATAAAAATGTCTGAATGATAATCTCTATATATAATTCCACTTAGAATCAACTCCTGTATGAATTTTATATTATTTTGATACTAATTTGAGAATACTATTCTTAAAAGAGCAAGATTATTAAAATTTGTTATTGGAGTGTTTTAAATGAATTTACTTTATGAAGCTATTTTTACTATTGTTTTTATTATTGTAGGATTTATTATTCTATATGTATTAACTAAAAAGGAATTAATGTAATGAAACTGTTACTCAATTCGTTTCTAGGAATAATCCGACTTACACCTAGATTGGGTTCTTCACTAAACAAAAGGGACCTCTCAAAATATTTGAGTTAGTCCCTATGTTTAGCATATTCTTGGTAACAATTCTCCTGAAAGCATATTTAACATCCTTGTTCCGCCTATTTCTGTTTTTAAATAAACTCTATTATTACCATCATTTATAACCCTGCCAATTATTTTAGAATCTTTTCCTAATGGATTTTTTCTCATTATTTTAAGCACTATATCAGCATCATTATCAGATACTATGACTACAATTTTACCTTCATTTGCTACGTATAAAGGATCAAACCCTAATAATTCACACATACTCATTACTTTCTTTTTAATCGGTATATCGCCTTCATTCAAAACAATACTATTATTGCTATTTTCGATTATTTCATTTAATGTAGTAGCTAATCCTCCTCTGGTAGGATCTCTCATGAATTTGATATTTTTACTTATTTTTAATATATCTCTTATCAATGTATTAAGTAAACAGCAGTCGCTTTTTATATATGCATCTAAACCTAACTCTCCTCTACTGTTCATTATGCACATGCCATGATCTCCTAATGTCCCACTCAATATTACTTTATCTCCTTCTTTGATTCTATTTATGCTCAGATCAATCTGATTATCTTCTATTAACCCAATTCCTGTTGTATTTATAAATATTTTATCTGCTTTTCCTTTTTCAACAACTTTAGTATCTCCAGCAACAATTTTTATTTCAGTTTTTTCTGCTGTTTTAGCCATTGATTTAGTTATTTTTTCTAATACATCTATTTTTAATCCTTCCTCTATTATAAAACCAACTGTAATATACAATGGTTTAGCTCCACACACTGCTAAATCATTTACTGTTCCGCATACAGATAATTTTCCTATATCTCCACCATGAAAAAATATTGGTTTCACAACAAATGAATCTGTTGTTACTGCAATTTTACCATTTAAGTTTTGAAGGATACCAGAATCTTTTTGCTGTAATAATATATCGTTTTTGAAATGCTTGTAAAATACATCTTTTATTAGACTATGAGTTGCTTTTCCGCCGCTTCCATGTGCTAGGGTAATTATATCCATGACAACACTCCTTATCTTGCTTCATATTTATAATACGTATTACAAGTTCCTTCCTGAGAAATCATGCATGCTCCTATTGGATTTAAAGGACTGCAAACTTTAGCAAACAACTTACACTCTGTAGGCTTTTTTAAACCTTTTAGTATTTCACCACATATACAGTCTTTATGAATGTACGATTGCACCATTTTTATATTTAACTTAGAAACTGCATCAAAATTTTTATAATTATCCTTTAATTTAAAGCCTGTATTTTTTATATTTCCAAGACCTCTCCATGTACTGTCAGCAGGATTAAATACCTCATCAATAATAGCTAGTGCTTTTTTGTTTCCCTCGTATTTAACAATCCTTTCGTATATATTCTTCACTTTATACTCTTTTTTTGCTATCATATCAACTATAAAATATATCGCTCCTATAATATCGCAGTATTCAAATCCAGCTATAACTGCAGGCAAATTAAATTCTTTAACTAAAAATTCAAAAGGTTTAACTCCTATAACAGTACTAACGTGTCCTGGACATAAAAAACCATCAATATTAACCTCTTCATTTGATGCTATATGTCTTAAAACATCCGGCATTGTTTTTATTGATTGTAATATACTATAATTATTTATATTTTCTTTCTTAGCTTTATAAATACTCAAAGCTATTATTGGAGCTGTTGTTTCAAATCCTATTGCTAAAAATACTACTTCTTTATTTGGATTCTGTTTTGCAATATTAAGACAATCAAGAGGGGAAAGTACTACTTTAATATCTCTTCCTAATGCTTTCTCGATTTTAAGTGAGCTACTTGTTCCTGGAACTTTCATCATATCTCCAAATGATGCAATTATTATATCATCATTTCTACAAAGCTTAGTAGCTGTATCTATGAAACCCTGTTCAGTCACACATACGGGACAACCCGGTCCTGATATCATGCTTATATTTTTAGGAAGTAAGCTTCTGATACCATTTTTAAATATTGACATGGTGTGCGTTCCACACACCTCCATAATTGTTATATTTCCTTTAATTGCATGTAAAATATCATCAAGCATTCTTTTTGCTAAATTAGGATTTCTAAATTCTTTTATATATTTCATACATACTACCTGTAATTTGATATATCTTTAAATATTTCAAGTGTTTTTACTGCTTCATTCTTGTCTATCTTTTGCAAAGCACATCCTACATGTATTAATACATAATCACCAACTTTTAAGTTTTCTAAAAAATAAGTATTTACTTTAGTTTTAACACCTCCAAAACATACTAAAGCTTCACTTTCATAGACCTTTACAACCTCTGCTGGAACTGCTATACACATCTCGAATCACTCCTTTGATTTTGCATCAGCTATAACCAGTTGTCCAAGACTAATACCACTATCATTACATGGTATTAGCTTATGAGTATAAACCATAAAGCCTTTTGATACCAGTTTTTTATATATACCTTTTAACAGTATTTCATTTTGAAATACTCCGCCACTTAATGCAACTTTATATATATTATATTTTTTCGCTATCATTTTACATGTTTCTATCGAAAAATCTATCACTGTATTATGCATTTTTTTAGATATAATCTTGTAATTCACATGATTTTTCAAATCATTCGTTATTCCTATAATCATGTTGTCCGTATTTACGATATATTTTTGATTGATATATTCTATATCATAATCATATCTGCTACATTCATTTTTATCTGCTATATTTTCTAACAAAATTGCTGCTTCACCTTCAAAAGTTACTTTACCAATAAAACCTAATATAGCTGATACAGCATCAAATAACTTTCCTATGCTGCAACACTGTGGTGAATTGATGTTATTTTTTATTAAATATAGTATTGGTTTTATATTTTTATTTATCAAAGTATATGGTAATTTCTCATATATATCATCTCTATACGCTTTATATAAATAGCTTACAGCTATCTTCCACGGTTCTTTACTGGCAAAATCTCCACCAGGCATGTTTACATAATCAACATGTCCTACTCTTATAAAATCTTTATAATCACATATCAAAAACTCTGAACCCCACATCTTCCCGTCCATACCATAGCCAATACCATCATATGCTATTCCTATGATTTTATCCTTAACTTTATTTTCAACCATACAACTTACTATATGAGCGTGATGATGCTGTACTTGAACTTTTTTAATATCTTGTTTCTTTGTATATTCAAATGACCAATAGTTTGGATGCATGTCATAAGCTATAATTTTGGGCTTTATATTATAAATATTTTTTAAATGATTAAGACTTCTTTCAAAACAATTAAAAGTTTCTATATTCTCTATATCACCTATATACTGGCTCATAATTATATAATTATTTTTTGATAAAGCAAATGTATTCTTTAGATGCGATCCACATGCAAGTATATTTATAACGTTTTGTTTTATATATATTGGAGCATATCCTCTTGCACTTCTTATCACATTTTCTTCACCTAAAATAACCTTGCATACTGAATCATCAACAGGAACATGTATTTTTCTATTATGTAAAAGAAAGAAATCTACTATATTATTTAACCTATTTAAAGCTTCTTCATTTTTGTAAATCATTGGGTAACTGCTTATATTTCCACTAGTCATAACTAAAACTTCAATATCTTCTTCAAATATCAAACTATGGAGTGGTGTGTATGGAAGCATAACTCCCAGTTTATTACTGTTAGGTGCTATATTATTAGGAAGTATTTCTAATTTTTTTTCTAATAATATTATTGGTTTTTTAGAACTTAATATGACTTTTTCTTCTTTTTCACTTAATTTGCAGTATTTTTTAACAACTTTTATATTTTTCATCATTAAGGCAAGGGGTTTTGCTGGTCTATGCTTTTTATCTCTAAGCTTCTCAATAGTTTTTTCATTAACAGCATCACAAGTTATTTGAAATCCTCCTAACCCTTTTACTAAAATTATCTTACCTTGTTTTATTAATTTAACAGCTTGCTTTATAGGATCATCACATAATACTCTATTCCCAAAATTATCTATAAGCTCAACTTTAGGTCCACATTTAGTACACGCGTTTGGCTGTGCATGAAATCTTCTATCTAGTAGATTATCATATTCAGATTTACAAATACTACACATTTCGAATTCATCCATAGCTGTTGAATTTCTGTCATAGGGTAATTTTTTAATTATTGAAAATCTAGGACCGCAATTCGTGCAATTTGTGAAAGGATATTTATATCTTCTGTTATTTATGTCTTTTATATCTTCTAAACACTGAGCACATATTCCTATGTCAGGTGATATAAAAGTTACAGCATCTTCTTCCTTAATGCTATGTTTTATTTCAAAATTTTTATAATTTACCATCTCTTTTTCTTCTATATTTATTTCTTTTATTTCTGATATAGGTGGTGATTTATGATATATGGCATATATAAATTTACTTATATCAGATTTTTTGCCTTCAACGTCTATATATACACCTTTTGATGTATTTTTTACCCAGCCTGTTAAGTTGTTATTTACAGCTGTTTTATATACAAAAGGTCTAAACCCAACCCCTTGCACTATTCCTTTTACAGTTATATATCTTCTAGTTATATCATTTGATATTATTATTCATTCCCCCTTTTTACAGTTTATTTTACTTTCAAAGTATTTACTCAATTCTTCTATACCTTGACCTGTTTTGCAGGAAACTTCATATATTTGTATTTCTTCATTTAATGATTTTATATCTTTATAAAATTCTTCAATATCAAAATCTGTAAAGTCTATAATATCAACCTTGTTTAGTATTATGACACTTGAGATTTGAAACATAAACGGATATTTAAGCGGTTTATCATTCCCCTCAGTTACACTCATAACTGTTATTTTCATGTCTCCTCCCAAATCATAAGCCGCAGGACAAACTAGATTCCCAACGTTTTCTATTACTAAAAAATCTAAATAATCTATATCTAAATATTGAAGGGCATGCTGTACCATAGAAGCGTCTAAGTGACATATACCTCCTGTATTTACTTGGATAACATTTACATTATGCTTTTCTATCCTTTGTGCATCTTTAGTAGTATATAAATCTCCTTCAATTACGCCCATATTAACTTTTGGTTTGATATGTTTTATTATTTGTTCTAAGATTGAGGTTTTACCACTTCCCGGCGAGCCTAATAGATTAATGGTAAATATTTTTTGGTCATTTAAGCGTTGTCTATTTTTACGAGCTATATCATCATTGTTTTTTAATATATTTGTCTGTATTAATATCTGTTTCATCTTTTTCCCCCTCTATACTCTCTAACAATAATTCATACCCTGTAGTTATATTAAAACTAAACTGACCACATTTAGGACATATTTTATTTGTATAATTGATATCAAAATATTGTTTGCAATTTTTACAACATGCAGCTGCTTTTACATTCTCTATTACCAGCTGCGCATTTGCACACAAAGTTTTTTCAGAAATAGCTTTAAAGGCAAATCTAAGTGCATTTTCTTGTATACATGTAAATTTCCCTATTTTTAGTACTATTTTTTTTACTTCTTTTATATTGTGAATTTCAGCATTTTCATTTATAATATCTAATAATTCAGATGCTACAGATACTTCATGCATTATATTTCCCTTCCACCCTTATATATTACTGTTTTAATTTGATATAGAGTATCTTTACATATGTTTTTAAATCTTTTTCTTAAAATATTTGATATGTCAAATCCATAATCAGCACTATAAATCTCAATTCCAATAATACAACCCTTCACACTGCTTTTATAGTTTAATATCCTATTAATTAGACTAGCGTCATGCTGCGTAAATGAAAAATTTTTGTATTGTGCTATGCTGTTAAATGATAACAATGTAACTTTTCCACTTTCTAAACCTAAAAATGTACTATCAACTATAATGACATAATCATTATTATTTATTTTATTTAGACAATATACAAAGTCTGTCTCTCCTATAATCACCTCTATTTCTGGACTAATCATTTTAATTTCATCTTTAATTTTTTCTAATACATGTATTGCAATTCCATCATCACTCATCACTCTGTTACCTATACCAATAACTTTTATCATATCTATACAATCCTTATGCTGATAGCCGAATGTTTATCACTAATTATGTGAGTTGCACATGACACACAAGGATCAAATGATCTAACTATCCTTCCAATCTCTACAGGAGATTCAATATTTTTAACATATGTCCCAATCAGTGCTTTTTCTACAACTCCTTTTATACCCCTAGAATCAGCTGGTGATAGATTCCATGCCGTAGGTGTTATAATTGTATAGTTTTTTATTTTTTTATCTTCTATAGATATCCAATGACCTAAAGCTCCTCTTGTTGTTCCCTTAAGTCCTATACCATAAGCTGTTTCAGGAATTTCATACTTTTTTTGTTTTGCAGGTTCTAGCCTTATTTTACTTAATAGATTCTCAATTATGTTGCATATTTTCTCAGCTTCTAATGCTCTTGCTATAGTTCTATCCATTGTAGATATACCTCTAAAATATTCCTTGCTAAGCCACATTCGTGCTAAAGGTCCTACTTCCATTGGGTATCCTCCATATCTTGGAGCTTTCACAAAACTGTATGCATTTTCTTTATTAATATCCGTCTGTACATACTCATCCTCTGGTTTTAAACTATTTTTAGCTGATTTATACCAAGAGCAATGTACATTTTCAGTAATTTTATTCTCATCAAAATGATATCTGTTATTATTAATCATGATTCCGGATTTAACATACTCAAAAGGTGCATTGAAACTTTCATCAAAAACTCCATAACTCATAAAATTGCCATATCCTTTGCCATTATTAAAGTAGTCACTATAATATTTAGCTATAATATAAACATCATCTATCATTATATTTTTTATAAAACTTTTTATTGAATTTAATATTGAATTTAATTCTATAAACTTTGATGAATCCATATTCGTCGTAATACCACCAACAAATACTCCGTGATTGTGTGGAGCTTTTCCTCCAAGTATAGCTAACATTTTATGGGCCTGTCTGCTGTATTTTATTGATTCTACGTAATGATTGCTTAGTTTTTCATTTAATTCTCTTGGAAGCCTATAATCTCCATAAGATTCTTTGTATAGTGGATTAATCCGAGGGCCATTAACATAATCAGGAAAAGTATACTGGTAAAAATGTCTCAGATGATTTTGTAAAAACTCAGAGCCATGAACAATATCTCTAATCATGCTGTCATTTTCGTCTGGTATCACATCAAGAGCATTTTCAAGCGCAAGTGCTGAAGCTATTGAATGTGCAGTTGAGCATATACCGCATATTCTCTGTGTAAAATATATTGAATCTAGAGGTGGTCTACCTTGCAGCATTTTTTCAAATCCTCTAAAAAGCATACCACTACTTTTTGCATCAATTACTACGTGATTTTCTATGTTTACTTCTATTTCCAAAAAACCGCTTATTCTAGTTAATGGATTAATAATAATTTTTTCTCCCACACCTATACTCCTCCTTTAATACTTAATAAACGGTTCCATTGAATCAGGAAATCCATTCCTTGCACAACCGATACAGGGTGTATTGTCACCTATAGGCCAATTAATACTGTCATTCCACCTTCTTGTAGGGCAATCTGCTTTTGTAATAGGTCCTCTACAACCTAATTTAAACATACACTCTTCATCTCCTAATTTTGATGCAAATATGCCTTTATTAAAATATGATCTTCTAGGGCATAAATCATGAATTGTAATACCATAAAAAATCGTAGGTCTATTTTCTATATCAAGTGTTGGTTTGCCAAACGATATAATGTGAGCTATTGTTCCTACTACCCATTGAGGATGTGATGGACATCCAGGAATTCTTATAACTTCCCTATCTAGAAAATCATATACACTCATGCTTAATGATGGATTAGGTCTTGCTGCTGAAGGTCCTCCATATGATGCACATGATCCTACAGCTAAAACATATTTTGCTTTTTTTCCTGCTATAGCCACAGCCTGCATTCCAGTTATTAACTTTCCTTTATATCTAGCAATACAATTAAAAAATCCATCTTCTTTTGTTGAAACTGCACCTTCTACAACCAATATAAACTCAGTTTGTAATGTTTCTAAAAACTTTTCAAAAGCTCTTTCTCCCTCTTGTGCCATAAGACTATTATTGTATGTCATATTTACCATTTTATTAAGAAAATATATTACACTTGGATCTTCACCATTTAATAAAGATATGATATTCCCTGAGCATCCACATGCCTCTAACCAAATAAGATTAATTTTTTTATTATTATTCAGATTTATTTTTTCTATAGCTAAATCGATCATTCTACTTGGAATTTTACTTTTATTCTCTAAAATAGGACACTTCTTACTATTCAAAATGATCCCCCTTATTTATTTCTTTAAAATTCCTACTTGAGTTAATTTCTTTATAATCATTTGCATTTCATGACATGACTTTAATTCTTCTGTTAAATCATTACCCGCATATAAACCAAAATGAGTACCTCCACCCCATGTTATTTCTGTACTTACATCATAAACGATTCCATTTATCGCTACATAAGCAGGCTTCCCATTAGATCCATCATTTTCAGCCAATTCTTTGAGAGTAAATTTTCTTTGATTGTCTGTATTCATTTGTTCTATACTAACTAAATCATCAATTTCTTGTAAAAGCTTGTTTATTTCTTTCATTAAGAGTTTATTATAATATATTTGGTAATATAAAAACGGGCTAGAAAATTCCATACGCTGTAAATACAATAATCTCCAAACAGTATCTTTAATTTTTTTTAAATTCTTTTCCATGTTTTCACCTCAATTACTTTCAAATAAAAAATATAACCATTAAATATATATATATTATTAATATTTGATTATATAAATCTTTATTACAAACAAAAAAGCATTGGATCAAGAACCTAATCTAATTTCCAATGCATTATTTATTACTACAAATATAAACTTTTTTTCATTATATGTATAAAACTTCTGCTCACTATATTCCTAAGAGTAGGAATTTACATTAAATCATCACCACTCGTAAAACAGGTGATTTGTTCTACACCTATAAGGGGGTTCCCTATAAATAAAAGCACCTAACTAATGTTAGGTGCTCTGAATATAATAATATCTATTTAAAGAAGACTAATTATTTACTCTCCACATTTCTTAAGTAAATCTTCCCATCTTCTATCAATCTCAGCTTGCATTTCTGCGATTAAATGCTCATTACCTTTTTTGAATAAATGTTTGAATCTTCCTTGAGGTCTTAAGAAGTCTTCGATTGGAAGTTTCTTTTTAGGTTTATATGTTAATGTCCATTTTCCATCTTCCACTTCAAATAGTGGCCAGAAACAAGTGTCTACTGCAAGTTTACACATTTCCATCATGTCAGCAGCTTCGTATCTCCATCCTCTTGGGCATGGTGCTAATACATTTAAGAATGCAGCTCCTTTTTTGTATATAGCTTTTTCTGATTTTTCATGAATATCTTTGAAGTTACCCATGAAAGTTGTTTGAGCGATATATGGTATATTATGACTTACCATTATCTGAGTTAAATCTTTTCTATATTGAGGCTTTCCTAAAGACTCTGTACCTGTTGGTGTTGTTGTAGTATCAGCGTACTTAGGTGTTGCCGATGATCTTTGAATACCTGTGTTCATGTATGCTCCATTATCGTAACATACATACACCATATCATGACCTCTTTCCATTGCTCCTGATAATGATTGGAAACCTATATCGTATGTTCCACCATCTCCACCAAATGCAATGAACTTATATGTGTCATCAATTTTACCTTTTCTCTTTAAAGCATTGTATGCAGCTTCAACTCCACTTACAGTAGCTCCTGCATTTTCGAATGCGTTATGAATAAATGAATCTTTCCAAGCTGTATATGGGTACATAAATGTAGATACTTCTAAACATCCTGTAGCAGAACCTATTACAGCTTTGTCTTCTTCTTTTAAAGCTCTAAGGACACTTCTTACAGCAACTGGACCACCACAGCCAGCACACATTCTATGTCCTCCTGCCAATCTTTCAGGTTTTTCAAATACTTCCTTGTGATTATATGCCATTTGCGAGCACCTCCTATTCTCTTACGCTTAAATATCTATATACGTTTTCTACTTCTTCTGCTTTTCCTAATTTTTCTATTTCAGCATAAACTTCTTCTATATTTTCAACTCTTACGTCTCTTCCACCTAAACCGTAGATGTAGTTAACCATAGCTGGTTTTTCACTTACTTGGTACATAGCAGATCTAACTTCAGCAAAAAGTGGTCCTCCACAAGCTGAGAAGCTTTCTGTTTTGTCCATTACTGCAACTGCTTTAAGATGTTTTAAAGCTTCTGCAATTTCTTCAGCTGGGAAAGGTCTGAATAATCTTATTTTAAGAAGTCCTACTTTTTTACCCTCTGCTCTTAATCTATCAACAGCTGTTTTTGCTGTACCAGCAGTAGAGTTGATGATTACTAATGCATATTCAGCATCATCTAATTTGTACTCTTCAAATAAGCCGTATTTTCTACCTGAAATTTTCTCAAATTCTTCAGCTACTTCTAAGACAACTTTCTTAGCATTCATCATTGCTTGAGCTTGTTGTCTCTTATGCTCCATGTAGAACATAGCTGTATCATAAGGTCCAACTGATAAAGGTTGCTTAGCATTTAATAAATATTCTTCTGGTTTATATTCACCAACAAATGCTTTAACTTTTTCATCTTCTATTAATTCTATATTTTCAACCGCATGTGAAGTTATGAAACCATCTTGACAAACCATTACTGGTAGCATAACATCTTTATGCTCAGCTACTCTAAATGATTGAATATAGTTATCATATGCTTCTTGGTTGTTTTCTGAATATATTTGAATCCATCCACTATCTCTTGATCCCATACTATCTGAATGGTCAGCGTTTATATTTATTGGTCCTGATAAAGCTCTGTTTACTACTGCTAGTATTATTGGTAATCTGTTTGATGCAGCTACATATAACATCTCATGCATTAAAGCTAAACCACATGATGAAGTTGCTGTTACAGTTCTTGCTCCTGCTGTTTCAGATCCAATACAAGCAGACATTGCACTATGCTCACTCTCTACAGGTACAAATTCAGTATCTACTTTTCCATTAGCTATATATCTTGAGAAATATTGAGGTATTTCTGTTGATGGAGTAATTGGAAAGGCAGCCATTACGTCTGGATTTATTTGTCTCATAGCTGTTGCTACAGCTTCATTTCCTGATAATCTTTCACGAATACTCATTCTATACACCTCCTATTTGTCTTTAACCATTTCAATTGCGTCAAAAGGACAAACTTTTGCACAAATTCCACAGCCTTTACAGTGATCGTAATCAAATTCTAATCTTTTACCATCTTTTACAGGTATTGAACTATCTGGACAAACAGGAACACATAAAAGACAATGTTTACATTTTTCTTCTATTAATACTGGTTTGTCAACTCTCCAATCACCTGTTTTAAACTCTTCTGAGTTACCACTTGCACATATATTTCCACCAGGAGTTATCTCTTTCCATGTAATTGACTCATTGATATTCACTTTAGACATTATGATCTAACCTCCTCGATAGTTCTTCTTAATGCATCCATATTACCTTTAATAACTTCAGGCTTAGTTGCAAATTTATGCTCAAATGAATGTTGCATTTGTTCAATAAATACATCTGTAGGCATAACTTCGCTTACTTTTACTACTGCTGCAAGCATTGGAGAGTTAGGGAAGTATCTTCCTAAACAAGCTTCAGATATTTTTCTTGCATCAACTGTAAAAACTCTTCCATTATATCCTTTTAACTCTTTTTTAATTTCCTCTGGACTCTTTGCTGTATTTATAATAATAGCACCATCTTCTTTTAATCCTTTAGTTACAGGTACGCTCTCTAATAATGTTTCATCTACAACTACTACATAATCAGGTTCATAAATATTAGAATGAACTAAAGATCTTTCATCACTAATTCTGTTATAAGCTGTTATTGGTGCACCCATTCTCTCTGGACCATACTCTGGAAAACCTTGTACGTATTTACCTGTACTAAAAGCAACATCTGCTAACAAAAGTGATGCAGTTTTAGCACCTTGTCCACCACGACCATGCCATCTGATTTCTATCAGTTGTTTCATTTTTTTACCTCCATTCTCTGTGAAAAATCTACATACTAAATTCAACATACTAATATAAGAGCAATAATCGTGCCAACTTTTTAAAACGTGTTGTTTATAACATTTATAAAAAAATAAGCATTAATATTTCATTCAAACTGTTAGAATGTGTTGTAATTTGTTATAGTATGTTGTAATACGTTAGAGTGTCATATACTTAACATCAGTATACCTTTGAACATAAAAATAACATGTATTCTAACACCTCCAATACATGCTAATTATAGTTAAATATTAATCATTTACTATTTACAAAGGATACATAGGTCAATAAGAAATATATTATAATAGGTAAGAATAATACTACTCAAATCGTAGAAAAACTATTAGTATAACTTATTTCCCACATTTTTTTAAATAATAGGCTATTTGATAATATTTTATGTCATATCCCTGTTCTTGTAATATTTTAGATATCTTCCTTGGACCTAATCCATTATTCCTCAAATCTAAAATCATCTGTTTTGGAAGTACGGTTTTTAAATAATATGGATTACTATTAATATCAAATGTCTTTGAAGATGTGCTATTATCAACAAACGAATTTGTATGTGTTGGAATATGAGTAGAATCAACATAAACATCAATAGAAGAATATGGTTTTATATCACTAATTAAAGGACATGCTGAATCTATACTTGCATTTATAACATCACGAAATTGTCTTATGTTTCTTGGATATTCTGCATCCAACAGTGCTACTTTTGCAATAGGAGTATAATTAACTTCAAGATTTATTTTATTTATTGTTAGAACATTTTCTTCATATTTATCTGTAAAATGTTTTAGTAGATCTTCTTTTTCTTGTTTTGTTCTTTCAGCTAAAGGTGGTAAATACAATTCGTACTGAGCTAACCTCTGATATAATTCAGGTAATAGAACTTCTTTCAAATTTTTTGTGGACGCAGCTATTATAATTACATCAACATTTTGTAATTTAGTACCACCAATTTTACGAATATTTCTTGATTCTATAGCCTTCAAAAGCATTGTTTGGTGATTACCTAATGCATGTGCTTCATCTAAAAAAAGTACACCTTTATCTGCTTGTTCAAATAATCCTTTTTTATTTGTAGATCCAGTAAAAGCACCTTTTTCAGAACCAAATATTTCTATTGCTGCAATGTCTGGATTTGTAAATTGAGCACAATTTACCTCAATAAATGGAGCATCCTTGCCTAACGCACCAATTTCCTTAGCATACAAATATATATAATACGCAAGCATAGACTTTCCCGTTCCTGATTGACCTGTTATAATAGAATGTCTTGGACCACCTAATGCACCTACTGTTTTTCTAGCTTTCTTGATAATATTCTTTAAACTTCCGTTTGCCCCTACAATACTTTCATTGTGGCTTTCTGATTTACTCAATTTTATCTGTAATTCAAGATGATTTAACCTTTCGTTTAATTGCTCTATATCATCAATACTCTTAAATACTGAAAATCCTCCTTTAAATTTGCCATCAATAAAAAATGGATATGCATTAACTAAATATCGCTTTCCATTTTTATAATTTATCTTTCTTCCAACAATCTCTTTTTTATCCACCATTAAATCTCTTAACGCCGAATGTGGATAAAATTCATCTATTGGTTTATTCAACATCTCATCTATACTTTTATTTGCGTATTTTGCTGATTCTTCATTAACAAACACTAGTATACCATTTTCATCTATCACATTAATTCCATCATTTACATGATTAAATATTTCATTAAACATATAATTCTTATCGTAACCAGGCAAATCAATTGACATATATATCTCCTTTCAATATATAGATTGTGCATTAATGATATAATAATATTTTATCACAATATATTAAAACATGGAATTATGTTAAGATTAATTATCCCTGATTATTTCATATTTTTATGTAATCAGGGATAATAATAATTTTTAAACTTTATTTAATTCTTATTTTAAAATTTATTATAACTATATTTTTCACAAGTCATTCATAAATTTTTTATATAATATAACTTCTATAATCTATTTAAAATCTTCTCTTTGAGGTGTAAATATACATAATACCATATATATTTATAAGTCACGTACTATTAAGCCAATCAATTCAATATAATTTTTACCAATGTAAATAGAAGCATTGATGAAAATAAATAAACTTGATAAAATATTATTAATTACGACATATTTTGCATTGGATTGCACTATAGTTTTAGTAATAGGAGGTTTTTTATGAAGAAAAGTTCAATTTTAGAATATTTATACAAAATTACTGAGACCTTTGATTTTGATGGTAAAGAAAAATTTACCGCCAATTATATCAGTAAACAATTTAATTTAAGCCGTAATACAATTAGCCAATACCTCAACGAATATGTTCAATTAGGAAAAGTTATCAAGACACATTCTAGACCGGTTTATTTTTTTCATAAGGAATGTTTAGAAACTAAGTATTCAGTTTCTTTTAAGACAACTAATTTTGATAACATAGATGAACTAAAAAAATTTTTGATAGAAGTAAAAAAACCTTTAAATAATTTTCAAAAAGCTATAGGATTTCAAGATAGTTTATATTATCCTATAGAACAACTTAAAGCTGCTATTAAATACCCTACCGATGGCTTACCTGTTTTAATCAACGGTCCAACAGGTGTTGGGAAAAGTTTTTTAGCACATTTGATGTACGAATATGCTGTTGATAATAAGATAATAGATACTAATCATCCATTTGTAGTTTTAAATTGTGCTGAATTTGCTGATAATCCTGAACTATTGACAGCTAATTTATTTGGCTATGTTAAAGGTGCATTTACAGGAGCAGATACAGATAAAGTAGGACTAATAGAAGAGTCAAACGGCGGCTTTTTATTTCTAGATGAAGTACATTGTTTAAGCTCTAATGGGCAGGAAAAACTTTTTCTTTTTATGGATAAAGCAAAATTCAGAAAATTAGGAGACAATAAAACTTGGCATACTTCTAAGGTTAGAATTATTTTTGCAACTACTAAAAATCCCGAAGAAGCACTTCTTAAAACTCTTATGCGAAGAATTCCTATTGTTGTTCAAATTCCTGCTTTAGAAGAACGTTCAGGAGAAGAACGTCAACATATGGTTTATCATTTTTTACAGGTAGAGTCACAACGTATCGGTAAAACAATTATAATAAGTAAACAAGCTTATAATGTTTTATTAAAAGTAAGCTTTTCAGGTAATGTAGGGGAATTAAAAAATTGTATAAAGCATACTTGTGCTAATGCTTATATGAAACAAGACCAGCAAACAGAGCATTTATCAATTCACATGAATCATTTACCTTATAATTTGTATGGAAATATTTTTGCAAAAAATATAGAAATAAATGCTTTAGAAGATGTTAAAGATATGATAGTTATTAGTCAAGAAAATACTCTCTATTTCGATCAAACACGCTGCAATCGGTTAATAAATTTATATGGTAAAATCATCACTTGCTTTGATAATTTTTACGAGGAAAAAATCGATATCGATACATTTACACAAAAAAGTTTAGGTTATGTGGATAATTATTATGATTACCTTATCTTTAGAAATAAAAACAGAAATCTTAATGCTAAATTGGATATTATCATACATTTACTCAATAATATTTTTAATATGTTAGAGAACAAATACGGTTTGAAAATGCAAAATAATATGATTTTAATTTTATCACAATACATTTTAGAATACGATCATATAAAATCGTATCTAAAAGTCAACAAGCATTTTGAAAGAAAAGAAATAACAAGAATTTTTAACTATTTACAAATAAATTTTCAAAAAGAATATATTATGACAATGGAATTGGTGGATTTTATTAATAAAAATCTGGATGTTGAACTTGATACAATGGATATAGTTATTTTTATTCTTAATATCAAGTCTATTCATAAAAATAAAAACACTAACAAAATTCTGGGTATTATATTAAGCCATGGTTATTCAACTGCGAGTAGTATTGCTGATGCAGCAAACAAATTAATCGGGCAATATGTATACGAAGCAATCGATATGCCCCTAGACGTATCGACTGAAACAATTCTTTTTAGGTTGAAACGCTATCTAAATCGTATGCATACTTTTAAAGAGGTCATCTTATTAGTTGACATGGGTTCACTCAAAGATATTTACAAAGGCTTAGAAAGCTTTGAAGACCGTACAATCGGAATAATAAATAATATCACTACAAAATTAGCACTGGATATAGGCTCTAAAATTGTACAAGGTAAGGAAATGGAAAGCATCTTAAAAGAATCCAGTGAAAATATTTATTCTACTTATAGAATAATCCGCCCTAAGAATAAAAAGAAAGCAATTATAACAGTGTGTGCAACTGGAATTGGAACAGCAGAGAAATTTTCAGAACTACTTAAAACGAGTATTCCATCTAAGGTTGATTTAGACATTATTGCTTATGATTATGAAAGATTATCGAGAAATAAAAAAAATGATGAGGTTTTTAAAAAATATGATGTTGATTTAATATTAGGAACACTAAATCCTGATATTGAAGGTTCAACCTTTGTCGCAATAGAAGATATCATCTCTGGTAAAGGTATTGATGTGCTAAAAAAATCTTTAATTGAATATTTAAGCGAAGAAGAGCTTGAAATTATTAATAATAACATTGTAAAGAATTTTTCTCTACAAAATGTACTCAATCATTTAACTATTCTAAACGCTGATAAAATTTTAGATTATATAGAAGATGCTTTAAATAAACTACAAATTGCATTAGAGCAAAAACTAAGTAATAAAATATTTATTGGTTTATATGTACACTTGAGCTGTTTAATTGAAAGGCTTATAATGAAAAATCCTATTAAGACATATTATAATATAGAATCATTCATAAAAGAACATAAAGACTTTATGCAAATAGTTAAAAATAGTTTTAGTGTCATTGAAAAAGTTTATAGTGTCGAAATTCCCGAAGCAGAAATTGGTTATATATATGATATTATATCTAATGAATGTGATATTTAAGAACTTTCTAATAAAAATTCTATGAATGCCAAGTAATCGCCAGATTATTTGGCATATTTTTTGCTCTTATATAAAGCAGAGAAAAAATAGTAAACAAAGGAGGGCAGATATGAAAAAATTTATTTTAGCATCACATGGGAATTTGGCAGCAGGGATTTTAGACTCAGCCCAGATGATTATTGGAAAACAAGAAAATGTTAGCGTTTTTTCTCTAAAACAAGGAGAACATCCTCAGGATATAGCTGATGAAATAAAAAAGATGATTTTAGCATCACCAAATGACGATTTCATTATTGCAACTGATATCATGGGAGGAAGTGTTCAACAAGCATTATCTCAATTAGTTAAACTAGATCATGTATATCTGGTTACTGGAATGAATTTGTTAATGGTTTTAGAATTGTTTTCAATGGGAGATGAAGAATCAGCTCCCGAAAAAATAAGAAACATTGTAGAGGATGTAAAAAAAAGCATCGCTTTTACAAATGATCAATTTGAACAAAATAAAAACAAAGGAGATGAAGATGAATGGTTAAATTGTTAAGAATTGACGATCGTCTTTTGCATGGACAAGTTGCCTTTGCGTGGACAAAATCTTTAGGTGTAGAAGCAATTGTTGTAGCAAATGATGATGTAGTCAAGGATGATTTAATAAAAATGAGTATCAAAATGGCAGCACCACCAGAAGTTAAATTGGCAATACGTTCAATTGATGATGCTGTTAAATTGATAGAACATCCAAAAACTCAAGATATGTCACTATTCGTCGTAGTAAGAACAGCAAAAGATGCACTAAGACTAGCTGAAAAAACTGATTTAATACAACATATTAATGTTGGAGGAATTAAAAAAGAAGAAGGTAAACAAATGTTAACAAGAGCAGTTTTTGTTAGCGATGAAGATATTCAAATATTTAATCAATTATCAGAAATGGGACGAGAAGTAGAACTAAGACAAGTTCCTACTGATAGTAAAAAGTATATCCATGAATTATTAAAATAAACCCTGATTTTTATATAACTTTAAATAATATGATATTATATTTAATTTGTATGAATAATCTTGGTTAAATAATAGGAGGGAATAAATCATGTTTAATGCCTTTTTGATTGGTCTTATTAATGTATTTGGTTATTGTGATTATTTATTTGGTGGAATTATGATCAATCGTCCAATTGTACTAGCACCTTTAGTAGGTTTAGTATTAGGCGATTTACAAGCAGGTATCATGATTGGAGCAACTTTGGAACTTGTTTTCATGGGAGTTGTTACAATCGGTGCAGCTACACCACCAGACACAGTAACAGGAAGTGTACTTGGAACAGCTTTTGCAATTTTAACAAATAGTGGTCCTGAAATCGCTTTAGCATTAGCTTTACCTATAGCTATGTTATCACAGGCTGCTAAAATTGGAATCAATATTTTAAGAGCAAGCTTTATGCCAAAAGCTTTAGCCTATGCAGAAGCAGGTGATACAAAGGGAATGGAGAGAATCCACTGGATTGCATACTCTCTAATGTTAATAACAATGTTTAGTATTGCTTTTGTATCAATACTAATTGGTGCTGATGCCATGAAAGTATTTGTAGATAGTATTCCAGCTGTAATACTAGACGGAATGAAAGCTTCAGCAGGTTTATTACCAGCTGTAGGAATTGCTTTGCTAGCTAAAATGTTGATATCAAAACAATTTGCAGTATTTTATTTCTTAGGATTCATTTTAGCTGCTTATTTCAAATTACCTATTATGGCTGTTGCAATTTTAGGTATCATCGTTGCAGTTATTCTAATGTTTTTAGTACAGAAAGAACCTGTTAAACAAACGATTGTAGACGCTGAAGAGGAGGTACTTTTTGATGACTAGTATTAATAAAGAAAAAGATATGTCAACTGAGGATAAAAAACTATTAAACAAAGTTTTTAAAAGATCTTTTACACTTGAGTGTTCATTTAACTATGAAAAAATGCAGGCTTTAGGTTTTGCATATTCTATGATTCCTGTAATCAATAAATATTATAAATCAAAAGAGAAAAAAGCAGAAGCTTTAAAGAGACATATGGCATTGTTTAATACAACACCTCATGTTTCTTCATTTATAATGGGTATGGCTGCTGCTATGGAAAAACAAAACGCCGAAAAAGGAAATGTTGAACCATCTTCTATAAACGCAATTAAAGTTGGTTTGATGGGTCCAATGGCTGGTGTAGGTGATTCATTTTTCTGGGGAACTTTTAGAATTATAGCAGCAGGTGTTGGTGTTCAATTGGCTCAACAAGGTAGCCTTTTAGCTCCATTGATTTTCTTACTACTTTTCAATATTCCTCATTTAATAGTACGTTATTTCGGAACATTCTTAGGTTTTAAATTAGGTGCAAAGTTTTTGAAAAATGCTTATGAAAGCGGTATTATGAATAAGATTTCTAAAGCAGCAACTATTGTAGGATTAATGGTTGTAGGAGCAATGACTTTCTCAATGGTAAACTTCAGTACACCATTTGTAGTCAACTTAGGTGGAGCAAGTGTTGCACTACAAAATATTTTAGATCAAATCTTGCCTGGTGTTTTACCACTTGCATTAACATATGTATGCTATAAACAGCTTGAAAAAGGTCGAAATGTTAACTTAGTATTAGTTAGTTTATTAGTATTAGGAGTTCTTGGAAAATTTATAGGTATAGTATAAATAATTTAATATAACACATAACGGAAATTATACTCATCTGCAAATTTCAATGTTTATAATTTCCGTTGTGTTATCAAACTACATTGAAAATGCATAAAGAGGTGATATTATGAATATGTTGGATTACGTCAATCAAACACCAGAAGTATTACAAGATATTTTGTCAAAAAGAAAAACTATATTCAAGCCTTTAGTTGAGGCATTAAAAGAAAAACATTTTAATGAAATTGTATTTATTGGATCAGGAACTTCATATAATGCTGCTTTTA
Organism: Abyssisolibacter fermentans; assembly: GCF_001559865.1. Lineage (NCBI taxonomy): Bacteria > Bacillati > Bacillota > Clostridia > Eubacteriales > Clostridiaceae > Abyssisolibacter > Abyssisolibacter fermentans. Next base: position 105,063 of record NZ_LOHE01000035.1, on the reverse strand, counting down.
CAGCAAAAATCTTTATAGAAACGATTTTAGATGTTAAAGTAACAACAGTTTATCCATATATGTTTAAGCATTATGAAAATATACTAAATCCTAATGCAATTTATATAGGAATTTCACAAAGTGGTAGTAGTCGATTAACCCATGAAGCTCTATCTAAGGTTAAAGCAAAGGGTCTTACTACAATTTCTATTACAAGTAATTTAAACAGTCCAATTGCAAAATTAACTCCTATATCACTAGATATGAGCTGCGGCGTGGAAACTGTTGTATATAGAACAAAAGGATACAGCTCTACACTACTTGACCTTTATCTTTTAACTCTAGAACTTGGGTTAAATCTTGAAAAAATCAGTGATGATAAATATGCTCAGCTAATCTTGAAATTAGAAAATGTTATAAATGAATTAGATGAAGTAATTGAAGCATCCGTTAATTGGTATAAAGAGCATAAAAAACCGCTTTTGAATAGAGATAAAATGGTATTGATCGGAACAGGTGAAAATTGGGGTACAGCTATTGAAGGAAGCTTAAAACTAGTAGAGACAGTTAAATGCTTTACTAATGCATATGAATTAGAAGAATATATGCATGGTCCTCAAAACGCTTTATCTGATGAAAGCTGCTTGTTTATCATAGCATCTGAAAATCAATCAAGTAAAAAAGCTAAGTTATTAAATGAATATCTAAAAACTAAAGTTAGTTGTTCATACTTAGTTGGAAGTGAAGGTGATTTGAAATTACCATGTAAAGGCGAAGCTGAATTCAGTGCTTTAGAGCTTGTGATTCCATTTCAAGTACTTTCATATTATCTTTCAATTGACAAAGGAATTGATTTAGATAAAAAACGCTTCCCTGATTTTGATGAATTCGTAGGTAAAAAATTATAACAAAATATTTTGTATTTAGTTATAAAACAAAATTCAAATAAATGTGGATAATTTTTATTGTTTTAATTCATAAGTTTTTGGCGAGGGAAACCATCTAATAATCTTTGACGGTTCCGACAAGAGCTCGTTTCTTTTGATTTAAGTAGAAGCGATGAAGAAACGAACTCTTGAAGTCACACTTTCAAAGAAACATTAGATGGTTTCCTAGTGACTATATTGGTAGTTTTTATAACTAATTTCAAAGCATCTAAAGATAGAATTTATGGGTATGTAGCATTTTGCAATTAACTAAACATTTTGTATTTAGGGGTGTTTGATACACCCCTATTTTTATTTTCACTCACTATCAAAAAGTATCTTTATAGGTTATAATAAATATAAACAAAATCTTGATTAATGTGGTGATATATATATGTATGAAGATATAATAAATGCTTTTTATGATAATAGGAATAAAGAAAACGCTATAAAAATGTCAGCTTATTTGAAAAATAATTTTCCTTTCTTAGGAATCAAAAAGCCTGAGAGAGCAGCTTTACAAAAGAATTTTATAAAACAGTGTAAACAAACTAAAAAAATAGATTGGAATTTCATATATGAACTATGGAATTTACCTGAAAGAGAATTCCAATATCTAGCTTTAGATTTATTAATAGCTTTAATCAAGGAACTTAAAAAAACTGATATTAATAAAATTGAAAATCTTATCATAAACAAATCATGGTGGGATACAGTGGATTTGCTAGCATCTAAACTAACAGGTTCTATTGTAAGCAAATACCCAGAGTTGAAGGAAACACATATTATAAATTGGAGCAATCAAGAAAATATATGGCTTATAAGAACTGCTATATTATTTCAATTAAAATACAAAGAAAAAACTGACACAGAGTTTCTCAGCAAAATCATAACTACTAATTACAATACAAATGAATTTTTTATTAACAAAGCAATAGGCTGGATATTGAGAGAATATTCTAAAACAAATAAGCAGTGGGTAAAAAGTTTTATCGAGAATAATGAATTATCGCCACTAAGTATTAGGGAAGGTAGTAAATATATATAGTCAATAAACAAAACTTACTGTTAGAGTCACTTACTCAGACTCATTCTTCCTCTGAGTAAGCGATTCACTCCAAAAATGAATTTTGGGTTCTCTGCTTACAGATATGAGCGTACTAGATGTAGCTCACTACTCACTACGTTCCTAGGAGTAAGCGACTTACTAGAAATCAAAGATTTCTGTTCGCTGCTCATCGCAGAAATTTGCCATTTTGAGACATCTCTTTGGGTTGTTTCAAAATAAGTAAAGTTCAAGGCTATATACTAATTGAAACTCAGACTCATTCTTCCTCTGAGTAAGCGATTCACGCCAAAAATGAATTTTGGGTTCTCTGCTTACAGATATGAGCGTACTAGATGTAGCTCACTACTCACTTCGTTCCTAGGAGTAAGCGACTTACTAGAAATCGTAGATTTCTGTTCGCTGCTCATCGCAGAAGTTTGCTATTTTGAGACATCTCTTTGGGTTGTTTCAAAATAAGTAAAGTTCAAGGCTATATATTATTTGAAACTCAGACTCATTCTTCCTCTGAGTAAGCGATTCACTCCAAAAATGAATTTTGGGTTCTCTGCTTACAGATATGAGCGTACTAGATGTAGCTCACTACTCACTTCGTTCCTAGGAGTAAGCGACTTACTAGAAATCGTAGATTTCTGTTCGCTGCTCATGATTAGTCGTGAAATATTTCAATAACGCAGAAATTTGCCATTTTGAAACAACCTAATTTAAATCCAAATCAAGCATATAATAGTTTTGAATTTTAATGACATCCTTTCGTGCAAATTTTAGTGGTTCTTTAAAGATAGGTCCGTCAATAACTATTGTATGAAATTCGCCATTTTCTCCACATGCATCAATACCAAGTTGTTCAAATTCTTTAATTAATGTTTTATCAAAAACTCTGCCTAAATAATCTTTTGACAAAACATCACCATTCAATGTCACTATAATAGCTTTGAAGCCTAAATCAACAAATTCTTCAATTAACTTTCTTCTACTCTCCTGCCAAATAGGATGATATACTTCTATTTCAGTATGATCGCATGCCTTTACAACCCACTCTCTATGGTCATCTATATCTATATCTCCAAATACACCTATTTTAGCTCCTTCTTTTTCTAATAGACACATCTTTTCTTTAAAAACATTTTCATAGTCTTCCCATGTAGCCTCTCCATAAATTAAGTCCATATCAAGAAGCTCAGCCTGTTTTTTTATAATTTCAGGCTTTAAACCATGTCCTCTAGATCTTTGTCCATCTTCTTTAAACATTGTAAATAAATATTTCACTTTAATTCCTTCTTTTAATGCTCTATGTAGTGCAAGACAAGAATCCTTACCCCCACTAAAGGAACAAAAAGCATTGTTTTCTTTGTTCACTTCACTCACCCCTAATTTAACTAAAACTTCAATATCCTTGTTGAATAAAACCTTTGATCCATTGATGATATTTGATGTTTTTTTATGCTGTACTGCCCTAGAGTATTTATATAAGCTTCAACACCCAGCAGTCCCGGTGCATAAATAAAACTTCCATTTGTTTTTAATGAGCTTAATAATTCATTAATTTTCGTATTGAATTTTTGGATATGTCCATCTGATCTATTCATGTGATGATAGACATGATTTGAAAATGCCATATGCGATATGATAGTTCCCCAATAATTCTTTCTATAATCAAAATCAAACCAATCAAATGAATATAAGTAATCAGTATTTTTATCTATACATCTATCTAATCCATATGCTTTTATTCCATGATCTCTCAAATATTTAACTAAATTAGCATTTTCTCCACAGCCTAAGTCCAAAACAGGCTCTACTATATCAGATATATTTAAAGCTAGTATTTTCAGCTGAAATTCAGGAGAATATTCTTCACATATTATTTTTTCTATAAACATATTACTTTGATTTTTAGAAATATAGTCTCCATTAGTCTCTATCAAAAACTCACAAAGATTACAAGAATGAATATATAATATCTTTTCAATATCTTTAGTATTTATTTCTTCCCTACTTAGTAGTTTATATATATTCTCAATGTATCTTATATAAATATCTTTCAATATTTTTTGACTGCTCTTTGTAAAATATAAATATTGATTATTAAATATAAACATTTTTATAGCTTTCTGCATGAAATAATCAGATAGATAATCATACTTATCATTATCATATTCACTCTTTAAACTTTCTCTAATCTCATTCTTGAATTTTCCACATCCAAATAAAAAATATTCAGACGGTCTTATGTTACTTTTAGTACCTTCTAAATTTCTTTTATAAAATAAGTTTACCTTTTCATTATATCTAAACTGCATATCTATATAATTTATCAATTCTTCTCTATTCATATAAATCCTCGTTATTGTTTTTTTAATTCTAACCAATTTATAATGTTTTCATAATTATCATACGTTTTTATCAAAAAATAACACAAAATAACTATTCTTATCTAATTGGTCTTCTACCTTCTAACTAAATTCTCTTTATTAATCTAAAATTTGTGTCACTAGCGGAGACACAAATTTGTTTCAAGAAGTAAGCAATTAACAACAAATGAATTTAGCCTATGCTTAAAAAATTCCTATTAAAAGAGTATTAACTCTAATAATAGGAATTATATCATATACACACTTATAAACAAATTAAATTAACTATATTTCTATAGCTCTCTCCTTTTTCCATCTTAATACAACCAACACTGTAGAAATTATAATAAGTGTTAGGTAACAAATAAATGTTAATGCTTTACCTTTATATATAACTGTCAAATCATTAATTATATATCTTTGCACTAAGAATATAAGCCCTGCATATATTGGAATCTGCAACCCTATTGCAGCCATATAATTTGATACTTTGCTTGATACAAATGCTGTTATTAATGAAACTACAAAGCTTAATATAAATGTACATATAACAATAACATATATATACTGCATAAAACTCAAATCAAACCAAAATAATTTATTGAAAATAGAATTTATACTGCTCTTAAAATACATACTTACATTATTAGTAGAATAGATTATCAAGAAAGCTCCCATTTGTGTTGCTGTAATCATAAATGCTGAAATCAAAGCTGCAGCTATCTTTTTCTTGTATAAATTTCTGCCCGTTTTAGAGGTATATTGAATGTACTCTACTTTATTTCTTTTATCTCTTAAAAATATTGGTATTGTCATAAATATTACACTCAATAATATCAATGCTATAACATACTGTACAGAATCATTAAAATTATTAAAAACAAAATACGGCAGAATATCATTATTATTATTATTTTGTTTTAGTTGTTTATTTCTGCCTTCATAGTTTGTATTTAGGCTACTTTTAGATACCTTCTCTTCACTGTTTTCATATTTATATACCAGCCAATCCATTGCTTGAAGCTCCCAAAACACATCTACTTGCTCTTCAAACATTACTTTTTTTATTAGGTTATATAACTCCTCATCATATACATCTATATCTTCAAATGCACTATAAGTAGTTATACCTACCTTTACAAATTCTTCTTTTGAGGTAAGATATTTATTTGCTTTTTTAATTTTTTCTGCGTGAATACCCTTGAAGTTATTAAATTCACTGCTGTCCATATTATTACCATAGTCTTCTATCATTTTAACTGATATATTATAAAAATCACTTTCTGGTCTCCCATTAGGAAAATAATCTATATAAAAGCTGATAAATATATAATACATCATAAAACTTCCTATTATCACCAAAGAAATCATTTTTATATTAAATATCTTTTTTATTTCGTTTAGTACTACCTTCATATTCATTCTCCTTAATCCCTGATTATTCATATAACGCCCCATAATATGCTGTAAGTTTCTGAATTATGAGCAGAGAACCTAAATTTTAATTTAGTGTGAATCGCTTATTCAGACGAAGTAATGAGTCTGAGGTACATTTTAAATTAGATTCGAAGGCATACCAAGTTGGTATGTCGAGAATTTAATGGATATCTTATAATCAGAAGGATGTTTATTAATGAATCTCATATTCAGTTCCTTCATATGAATAAGCGACTCACATAAAATCACAGATTTTAGTTCCCTGCTCATAATTTTCTATGAATAATCTGGGTTAATATATATTTTGATGCTTAAATCTCTTTATACATAGTTTTATTAATATAATCAATATACAAGCCCAAACGCCTAGTGTAATCAGTTCATAGTATTTAATTATTGTAAGTGCTCCACTTTCCATAAACCAAAATACTGAACCCCACACAAGTGAAAAAGGTGTTAATACTGATAAAAATATAAGCTTTGTACTTCCTGGTATAATCGAAGGAAGCATATAGCATATACCTGCTAAAATCAAAAATACAAAAAATACTACGTAATTATTTCTTATTAGCTCTGATAAAACAACAGCTATACCTACAAAAACTAATTCTATAGCATACACCAGCCCTATAGAACATAATAAAAACTTACCATAGGACATTTTAAACCAGCTCATAAATGGAGTCTTCAATTCCCAATTAAAAACACTATTTATAGGTACATTTAAGAGCCTTGAATAATCAAAAACAATAAAATACACTCCTAATGTAATACCCATTATAACCGTTGTAACTAGTACACTTATTATCAAAGCTGTAAACAGCTTGTCTTTTATAAGATTCCTACCTTTCCTTGTAGTGTAAATCAAAACGAAAGTCTTATTATTAAATTCATAATTAATTAAATAAGAAGTTATTAATACTACAATTATCATCACTTCAAACATTATAGTTTTTAATAAGTCTCTAAATAGAAATAAATGCATTCTATTACTCTTGCCAAATAAAAATAAATTTATATGCTCTTTATTCTTAATTATTTCATAAAATCTATCATTAAATTTTCTATATTGAGTTCTTACTGTTTCTGCTGCCTGACCTGATAATTTATTCATTTCTATTTGCTCTTCGCCTAACTCTATAATGTCTATATTTTTATATTGAGCTTTTAACGGATTTATCAAATCATAATAAAACTCTATTACCCTTAAATCATCAAGTAATTCCTTTTCTTCATCCGTATAACCGTCCATTACTTCTTCAATTTGATATTTGTTTTTTTCAAAAAAATCGTCTATACTTTTATAAATTTTGTTGGTCTTTTTATGATTTAAATTGTTAAACTTTTTTAGTTTATCGTTATAATATTTATCAAGTTTTTCTAACATTTCATCATCTATTTTATAGCCAACTTCGTCTATTATTTTGTTTAGTGAATCAAGCTCTTCTCTTACATAGAGTTTTTCACTTATTAATAAAAAGTTAAAACCTATAAATATACAGATTAACACTATTAACGGATATGATACAGATTTTTTCAACTCATACATCTTATAAATCATGGCTTACTCCTCTATTGAATCTCTATATTCATACAAAAATATATCTTCAAGGTTTGGAGTAACTGCTTTCCAATCATCTTTTTTATCGTCATTGTCTTCACATATAAATCTTATACACATATTTCCGCTTTCTTGTTTTTCAGATAACGCTATGTACTTTTTTCTAAAATTCATAGCATCATTAAACTCAATATTAGTTTCATAGACCTTATTATCTAATATTCTACATATGTTTTTTATAGTATCTTTATACAGTACCTTATGCTTTTTTATCATAATAATTTCATTTGCAATAAACTCAATGTCAGATACTATATGAGTTGATATTATTACTATTCTGTCTCTTGATAAACTGCTTAGTAAATTTCTAAATCTTACTCTTTCTTTTGGATCTAGTCCAGCAGTTGGTTCATCTAATATTAACAGCTTAGGATCATTTAATAATGCTTGTGCAATACCAACACGCTGTATCATCCCTCCAGAAAATTTCTTCATTTTCTTATTTGCTACTTCCTTTAGTCCTACTACTTCTAAAAGCTCTTTTACTCTATTCTTAGCAGTGCTTTTATCTAGTCCTTTTAATGCTGCTATGTACATCAAAAACTGCGATGGACTGTAATTATTATAATATCCAAATTCTTGCGGCAGGTATCCTAATATATCACGATACTCATCATCTAATTTTTTTATATCTGTACCGTTATAAAGAATTTCTCCTTTCGTAGGAAATATTAATGTCGTAAGCAGTTTTATAAGAGTTGTCTTTCCTGCTCCATTTGGAGCTAATAATCCATATATACCATTAGTAAATTCTAATTTTATATTTTCAAGTACTGAAAATCTTCCGAAACTCTTGCTTAAATTATTTACTATTAACACTTAAATCTCTCCCTTTATATTCTTGAAGTTAATAAGTCTTTTTAAATTTTTTAAATATACAGCTGTACATATCATTGTTATTAATACATGTACAAATATTGGAACTTCTATCAAAAGCTTATTATAAAAATCTATCTTATAGGCATTTAATATAATATTTGCTGATATCCATCCTAATGTAATAAAATACTTAGTCAATGATGATGAAATATTCACTATTGCATAAAGAAATATCGAAGAAAATAAAAACAATGAAGAAATCGAAATTATTAATACTCTTAACACATCTATTTCTTTACTTGAGTAAAAAAATATAAAAAGAATGATTGTATTAATCAAAATGGTGACAATGCTAAATATGAGCATTCTAAGAGCAGATATTTGATATATGTTATACTTACATGTCATCTCTATCTCAAAAGTCTTTTTTTGTTTCGTATTAAAAAAGGAAAATAATGAAATACTTAGGTATAAAAGAGGTGAAACAACAAATATAAAACTGTATATCTGTTGAATTGTTACACTGTTATCATTTTTAGTAACGACTAATGCTAATGTAAAAAATACTATACCAATAAGCACTATAAAAATTATCTCACTCATATCATGAAATATATTTCTAACTCCCAACTGGCTGTACATATCTTTTATATGCCCCAAAAATGATACTCTAGGTTTAACACCTCTTTGAACTATCGTTTCTATCTCTGAGTCAATAAAATCAAATCTAGGCTCTAATTTATCTTTGTTCATTTTCCCTCTCCTTCAAAATTTTCTTTATTTTATTAATGCTAGAATAATATCTGGTCTTAACTGTTGATTCAGGAAGCTCTAATGCTTTCGATATTTCAGAAAATGTCAACTGACCAAAAATCTTCAATCTTACTATTTGCTGAATGTTAGCTTCAAAACTATTAATAATTTCTATTATTTCTTTCATATCTTCTTTAAGTTCTAAATCCAGCTCGATATTACTTGAACTCTTCAGCTCATAATCGTCAAGCTTTTCTACTACAGTTGAATATCTATAATATTTAGACCTATAGTAATCAACTATTTTATTACTCGCTATTTTATATAACCAAGTTCTAAAGGATCCTTTATCTCTTCTGTAATTATCTAAAGATTTTAAAACACTTATAAATATTTCTTGTGTTAAATCTAAAGCTAATTCTCTATCACTTGTTTGTCTATATACATAAATGTATATTTCCTTGTAATATATCGATATCAGTTGATTAGCTGCTGTTTTATTTGATTTATTTTTTATTCGTTTTATTAGTTTTTCTTCGTTATTCATATCTCCAGCCTTTTCTTAGTGAAAATAATGTATGCATACTTTTTTATCTTCACTTATGTATTCGAAGTTAATTTATAAATAGTTTTATTTTAGTAACATTTTTTTTATATTCTTCTTGTCAATGTTATAATTATAATATAATTCTTGAGCTAAAAGGTATTATATTATATAATTTTAAAACTAGGGGGAAAAAATAATCATGCATTATTATTTTGTTACTATGAATAGTGAATATGCTAATGAAATTGCTTATGATTGGAAATACGAAGGAATTTATTCATTTTATGATATGACTGCTGATGAAGAAGATTTAAGGGATTTTCTCAATGAAGAAAATTGGGATGGATATTTCGCAGTGCTAAATGACAAAAGTGAATTAGTTGGTTATTATTCTTACTACTTTGAAAATGAAATAATGTGGATAGGTTTTGGTCTCAAACCTGAATTAACAGGAAAAAGGTATGGCTGTGAATTTGTAAATGCAGGTATTAATTTTGGTACAAATAAATTTGATTATAAAAAAAGCTACATAATGCTAGCAGTAGCCACATTTAATAAACGTGCAATACAAGCATATGAAAAAATAGGGTTTAAATCTGTTGAAAAATACATGCAAAACACAAATGGCAGTGAATTTGAATTTATTAAGATGAAGAAAGATATCAAAAAATCCACAACATAACATTGTAGATTTTTTGATATCTTTTTATATAAATATTACTTAATTCTTTTCCTCATCCTATAAACGTCTAGCTCTTTTCCTGAAATTTCTCCTACAGTAGTGTAAAATACTTCAAATCCTACTCTTTCATAAACTTTAATAGCCCTTTTATTAAATTTAGCAACTCCGCAGCGGACGTATTCACCTTTATAATTATATAAATTAACAGCAAAATCAACACAAGCAGAAACAAATTTTACTCCCAATCCTTTTGAGGTTAACTCAGGTTTCAAGCCCCATCCTACCCACATTTCATATATCTTGTCTGGGTTATTGTTAACAGTCTCATGATCAACGTATCCATCGTCTTCTGAGTCATCATCCTCTTCTTCATAAAACTCTATAGTTAACTCTCCTACTAAATTATCTTCTTCATCTAAAGCTGCAAACTTACCTTTTCCCCAACACTCCTCATCTAACAGTAAATCTTCTTCATTACAATAATCATAAATTGAATACTCTCCACCATATTTCCAGTTATTAATCATCTCTGTTGCATACTCTTTATTCATTGGAACAAATGTAAATGTCATTGTTATTCCCCCTTAGTTTTTAACCATTTAGTTAGTTGCGAAACTCTACACTACTCATAAATCTATGTTTATATATTTTAAAGCGACTCAGTTTACCCTTTATGTGAATTGAAAAAATTACCAAAACAGTTACTAGGGAACCGTCAAAGATTATGAGATGGGCCCCCTCACAAAAAACTTATGAGCTAAAATATTAAAGTTATCCACGTTTTTTAAATTTGTATTTTGCAACTACCTATTTCAAGCAAACCTCTTTAGCAACCTACAATTATAATTTTATACAATAATCATTAAAAACTCTACTTTGTTACATAAGCTTTAATTATCTATCCAATACCTTTGTACAAGCTCTCCATCATCCAATACTTCATTTTCCAAAACTCCACCATTTTTCATTATTGTTTTGGCAGATGCTATGTTAGTTTTGTTGCATGTTACAAGAACTCTATTTATACCAAACTCTTTTGCTATATCTAATCCTAAATTTAACATTAATGAAGCATAGCCTTTTTTACGTTCTGATGGACGTACACCATAACCTATATTACCGCCAACCTTTAACAGATGGTCATTTAAATAGTGTCTAATATTTATAGCCCCAACAATCCTATTGTCTTCTGAGGTAAGAAAATACGTATGTGCAGGAACAAAATTGGATGGACATGTCTCTTTGTTTTCTGATTTATGTGTATTCTCCAACCATTCTTCATAGTTCATATCTAATAGTCTTGCTGAATAAGGTACTATTTTTTCATTGTTATTCTCCCAATCCTTAACATAATCAAGAAATTGTGATTTTAAATCAATACTTGGCCTTACTAATTTACATTTCAATTTAAACATCCTTTCTATAAATTTATCACTATCTGATTATATAATTATTTCCAATCATTATATAATATATCTACCTAAATAACCAGAAAAAAGTTTTCTAATTGATATTTACCCAGACTATTTATACCTGTGATTATAAAAAATATATTCTTATCACTTACCAAATATACTATTATATGAAGCGTTTATAATTTTCTATATATAAAAAAAGCACCCTTAGGCACTTTCATCTTTATAAATCTTCAATCATTTTTATTGAATTTTTTAAACGTTTTTACTAATAATGGCCATATAACATATACTGTAATTAATGCTGCCAGCATCATAAAAGCAATTTTACCATTTTCCCACTTCACAACAAATTTTAATACTATCACACATAATATTACTTTAATGAGTATTTCCGTAATTTTTGCCTTATTCATTACATCCACCTAACTATCATCTTATTTTTTCTACTAAAACTATATTTATTTGCAAAAAGTATATCATTTAAATCTAAAAATAAATGATTTTTAAAATTTTGCCTACGCATAATTAATTAACATAACAGCTACAATCATCATTCCTATGCCAATATATTCTTTGCTTTTTAATCGTTCTTTAAAAACTACAGCACTAATTAAGCTTGCACCTATAATTGTTCCTCCACTAAGCAATGGAAATACTACAACAGCAGTTAAATTATTTAGTGCTTGAATCAAAAAGTAGGAAGATAATATATTAGGTATACCAACCATCATACCAATATAATAATCCCATTTTTTCTTTTCTTTAACCATTCTTGTTTCTTTTAAACTTATGACTAAAGCAGTAGTAAACAGTACCCACAAAAAAATCTGATTATGTTGTATCATACAATATTTTTGAAAAACTTTATTAGTAAAACTCCCTAAACCAGTAAATAAAAATAAAAATATCAATACAACATGAATATCATTTAATTTAATTTCTTTTAGATTTATAGCCATAATCAAAATAGCTCCCAATGATATAACGACACCAAACCATTGAATAATATTAGGTACCTCTTTCCAAATAATAATAGATAATATCATAGGAATAATTATACCTATCTTACCAAAAGCAGTAGCTATACTTGGCCCACTCATAAAAACTGATTTTTGATAGTAATAAAAACCTCCATAATAAAATATACCTGTTATTATTCCAATAATTATTGCTAAAAAAACACTATGCTCATTTATACTTATCTTTCCTAAGTCCATAATGTATTGACCAAGACCTGAAAACAATAAGGTGATAAGTAAAATTAATGAAGCAAATGCGTAATTAACTGTAATCACAACTGGTTGATTTATATCATGCTGTTCGCCAAAACGAAAAATATTTGGAATTATTGCACTGCAAATAATAGCTAATAATAAGTAAGTCATAATCTCTCCTTTTATTAATTATTTAAGTTCATCTACTACATTTTATAACTAATTAATAAATGCTTCAAATCAATTTACAAATCTTTATCAATCAAATGCACAAAATGGTCACTGTTGGATTTTATGCAAATCGCTTATTCATTCGAAGAATGAGGTTATTAATAAAAAGTATTTGATTTCTATGAATAATTTGGGTTTAATTACGTTTGACATACAAATATATCTCACCATTACAACCACTTGAAGTTACCATAATTTTATAATCGCCTTCTTTTAAGTTCATTCCTCTACCATCAGTAAAAATTTGGTAATCGTTAATTAATATATCTTCATAATCTTTCCCTGATAGCTTAACTACTGCACTTCCATCTTTTGTAGTAAGAAAAATACTGAATTTGATATTCTCCGTATCCTGTAATGAAAACTCATAAATACATTTGTCTTTACAGTCAATCAAATTTTCGTGAGCAGCAAGTTTATATCCATTATCTAATTGTGGAATAATCCCATTAAATATTTTTTCATTTGAAAACTTATTTTCTAAAGCTTCTTTTTTGTTTATATGAAAGTCGATTTTCCCATTATTATCATGTGATGACACAACAATTTTGTATTTTCCTTTATTTAAAAACCAACCGGTAAATGTACTATTGATTTTGCCCTCTCCGTTAAACAACTGTAACTCTTTTTTTCTAATTCCTTGTATTGGAACATTTCCTTGTAGTTTTATTGAAAGTTTCTCATTACAATTACCTGTAATATAAAAATCATAAATTTCCTCTTCATTTACTTCAAATTCATAAATATTTTCATTATAGTAGTGATTTTTGTTTAACTTTATACTAAAATTTTCATCATATTTTTTTATCATACTTGATGCTTCGTACGAATTAGTAAGTATATTAATGCAACCTCCAACAATTAAAAACAAAGTAAATATTCCACAAACAATTAACATTATAACCTGTTTTTTATTCTCTATATTAAAATTTATTTCTTCACTTAAGACTTCTTTTAAATTAATTTTTTTAATAAAGACAATGCATCCTAATAAGAAAATCAAGGCAAAAATAACAGCTGTTAAATAACCGTTTACTTGTGAATTTATTATGAATTTTATAACATCCTCATTGGAGGCATCAAAACCAGCTTCATACATGATAGGTAGAATTATATTTGGTAATAATGTACCTAATATACCAATCACAGTTATGAATTTTATTTTTTTTACTACAGCATTACTTTTATTAACATACAATAAGATAATAAAAAATAAAACAGCCGGTATAATTGGTCCCGCTATACTTATAATTGCCTTCTGATATGGCTGAAATATACCTGAATAACTTACATGTGGATATCCATTTAAAAAATTAATGTCAAATTCACTTATTTGCCCACCAAATAAAACCGCAAAAAATGCATGAGCGCCTTCATGCACTATTGTATACAACAAAAGCAATATTACACATATTATTAGCATTAAAACTATATTTGCTACTTTCTTCATATTCGCCTCCTAGCATTCCAGTTCATTATATTTAAAAAATATATACACTATTATATCACTTTTCTTAGAATTATAATTTGATATTTAAAGTAATAAATTATTTTACAAATAACAAAAAAGAACCTATATGATAGATTACTTCTTACATTACCTATCTATGGGTTCTATTCTGAAAAAACAAATCTACTAATCTTTATTTATTTGTTATCATAATAGCTTTTGAATCTTCTCATAGCTTCTCTTAATATATCTTTGCTAGTAGCTAAATTAACTCTAACAAAATTCTCATAATTATCTACAAATCTACTCCCTGTTTCAAGCAATACACCTGTATCCTGTGCTAATTCTATAACAAATTTATCTATATCATTTACTTTATTTAACTTAATCCATAATAAATAACCTGCTTGATGATTAATCATTTCTATATCACTACCTGTAAGTATCTCTTTTACTAAGATATAGTTTTCTTTTATATTATTTCTTAATTCATATACCCATCTTTCTCCTTTTTCATAACAGGAAACAAGAAATCTGTATCCAACTCTATTAGGATTTAATTTTCTATTTTTTAATCCTTCTTCAATTTTACCTTTAAATTCTTGATTTGGTGTTAATAAATAAGAAGCGTTTAGTCCTGCTAGATTAAATGTTTTATTTGGTGATGAACTTATTATTATATTTTCGTATTCATTAAAATAATTTGCCATTGATATAAACTCTTTTTCACCTATAACCAAATCACTGTGAACCTCATCTACAAATAATGTTAGATTATATTTTTTGCATAGATAAATTAAACTATCTAATTCAGACTTTGACCAAATTTTACCTGAAGGATTGTGCGGACTACAAAATAATATACTGCTAATATTATTTCGTATTATACTTTTTTCTAATTCTTTAAAATCAATAACATACTCTTTATGTTTTAGCTTTAAAGGATATTTTATTAGATTGCAATTATTTTTATCAACTACATCTCTAAACGGACCGTATACAGGTGTAAATATTAATACATTATCTACATTATTTAATAAAATTGAAATAGATACATATATAGAAGTTATCGTTCCAATACCAGGAATTATCCACGAGTTCTCAATAGAACAATGATGTATTTTTTTATACCAATTAATAATACTCTTGTAATAATCATCTAATATATCATAATATCCAAAATCACTTTGTTGAATGAATTCAATAAAAGAGTCTACTATTTCCTTTGGAAGCTTATAATCCATGTCAGCTATAAATAACGGGAATATTTCATCTTTAGATTTTGGAAATCTTCTTCTGATATACTCTTTATTCCATTTCATAGACCCATTATTTTCTCTATATAATAATTCTTCAAAATTATACATATTTTAAACCCTTCTCTTTTTTATATATTTTATAAAGGATGAAGCATTAGCTTCATCCTATTATTTTTATAAATTATGTTCATCTTTTCTATACTGATTATCAAGTGCTTTTACAAATGGATAATAAATCAATACTGATGCTGCTATAGCAATTATTTGTACAACAGCACCCTGCCACCCACTCACAAGAAATCCACTAAATATAGGTGGTGTAGTCCAAGGAGCAATTACTCCGTTAAAAGGCATCATAAAACCTATTTTGATAGCAAAATATGCTAAATATACTGAAACTATTGGTGCCACAGTAACAGGTATTATCATTAATGGGTTCATTACTATAGGAACACCAAAAACAAGGGGTTCATTTATATTAAACATAGATGGAACTGCACTTAATCTACTTAACATTTTTAATTTTTGAGATCTTGCTACTAGTAACAATGCTATTATTAAGCCTATTGTCATACCAGCTCCACCAATAGTTGCAAATTGGTCTATCATTTGTATTGTACCAATATTTCCAGTTTCCAATGTTAACTTACCTGCTTTGAATAACTCAAAGTTTTCTAGTGAGTTTGCATTTAGTACAGGGTTAATAATTGAATTTACTACTGTTGGGTGAATACCAAACCACCAGAACAAACCATTTAATCCTCCAACAACAGCTATAGCACCTATTGTTGATGTCAATTTTTGAAGTGGAATTTGTAGTAAACTATAGATTACTTGATGTAATGTGCTGCCTAGTGCCACACAAATACCATTAATTAATAGCATAGTTGCAATAACTATAGTTCCCGGTATTAATGAAGAAAAAGATCTAGATACCATCTCTGGAACGCTTTCCGGTAATTTAATTACTAAGTTCATTTTAATAACAATTCTATATATTTCTGTTGTAAGAATACCAACTATAATTGCTGTTATGACTCCTTTTGTTCCAAGCCAAGCCATTGGTAATATTTTATTTATAATTTCTCCAGACTGGGTAGTAGCAAACTTAGGAGTAACAATAACAAAAGACACTATTGACATAATCATAACTGCTATCTTATCCAGTTTATACTGCTCTGCAAGTTTATATGCTAATGTTCCAGCTAATAGAAAACCCATGATATTAAACGTTGACCTATAAGCTGGTTCAAGGTATGATGCCCAATTAGCTCCAAAAATACTTGCCATAAAATCTGAATATCCATTGATAGGAAAA
Organism: Abyssisolibacter fermentans; assembly: GCF_001559865.1. NCBI lineage: Bacteria > Bacillati > Bacillota > Clostridia > Eubacteriales > Clostridiaceae > Abyssisolibacter > Abyssisolibacter fermentans. The sequence continues at coordinate 87,989 of NZ_LOHE01000035.1, read as the reverse complement.
TCTGTTAGTAATAAAAATATAGACCCAATGATTGTTAATGGCATTATAGTTAAAAATCCTGAACGTAAAGCTATAATATAACGATTTGTTGAGAATTTTGATACAGTTGGAACTACTTTTTCTTCAATAAAATTCGTAAAATTATTCATTTGTTCTCCTCCCAAATAAATCTATTTTGCAATTTTCTTGTGTAAATCAATAATTTCTAAAGCAAGTGTGTTTAATGTTATACTTGTCATTAAATGATCTTGTGCATGAACAAGAAGTAGTGAAAATTCTGTCTTATTACCGCCAGCTTCTGATTGAATTAAAGTTGTTTGAACTTTATGAGCTTCATCTAGCTTTTCATTGGACTTGCTCATAAGCTCCTGTGCTTTGTTAAAATCTCCGCCCTTTGCCGCTTGTATAGCTTCCATAGCATAGCTCCTAGCATCTCCACTATATAAAATAAGATCTAATACAATCTGCTCCATTTCCTTCCTCCTTTTGTTGCTTCATTCGTTATTCATTACTTTTCAGCTAAACTAAGTGCGAATTTTAATACTTTTTCTCCGTTCATAGTACCATAATCTAAATTATTTATTACATCTACTGGTACTCCTTTTGGCTCTAATTGTTCCCTTATATTGTTGAGCATAAATCTAACCTGTGGTCCAAGTAACACTACATCTAAATTATCAGTATGACTAGAAAGCTGAGCTGAACCAATAGCATTAATATCTACTTCAATATTTGATTTTTCAGCAGCTTTTTTCATTTTACTAACTAATAAACTTGTTGACATTCCTGACGAACATACTAGCATTATTCTTATCATGTCTATCCCTCCTTAGATTTAATTATTACACATTATATATAGTGCAAATTGTATGCCAATTAAAACAACTCTTTCTTATACTATAATAACTGCATTTTAGTACTTTAATACAAAAAATAGTGTGCAGGGAATTTGCACACTACGTATTTTAAAAATTGCACAGTATTTATTTTTTTGCACAGTTTAGTTTATGCTTCATTATTTTTCACTATTATTTTGACTATATTAGATAATTCACTGTCATTTATATTTATTTCATATTTTTGTTCTAATGGCTTAAGTGCTTGTTTTATAAAAATAAATTCTCTATTGTATTGATTTCTAATTTCTCTGAAATCTTCTACTATTTTATTTGATTCACCATTCTTAATTCTATCAATCATAAAAGCTATATGAAGAATAATTCCTGATTTTACTTCCTCATTTATCATTATACTTAATACTTCTTCTATGTTTTTAATAATTAATCTACATTCATCTACAACACTCTCTATTCCAATAATTTCAATATGATTTTTTAATGTATCTTCAATCTTCATATATATTTCTTCTGTCTTAATTAATTTGTTGATTTTATCATTAGCACTTCCATCTAATATGTCTGGTGCTGGTATAAAAGGTATATTCTCAATGAAAATATTTACAGTCCCAACTACTGCGAGAATTTTATATTCTTTACTCAATTTTTCAACATGTGCTAGAAAGTCATTACGATCCAAAATATTTAACGCTTTGATTTCTATACTCGATGTTTTAATTACATTTTCACTAATTATTTTCTTTAATGTTTCTGCAACTCCTTCTCCTGTAAAACATGTTGTTATAATTAGAAATTTTCTTATTTTATTATTTCTTGGTTTTGCTTCAATTTTATATCTACTTATTTGAATACACGCTTTATATATAGAATTTAATTTTCTTCCTAATACTGCTTTACTTAATGCTTCTATAACCACAGGCGTACTTGCCATTTGAATAGTTTTAATATTTATTCCAGTTTCATCTGAAATCATTTCTCCAAAATTACAAAGAGAACCCATATCAACTAATAATAGTACCCCCTTGCCATTATTCATATTTATAATTTTTTCCTTAGCTACCTCATACATTTCATCAACATTTACATTTAAAGGCATATCTATCGCCTGAGCATAATCTTCACCTATAAGTCTATTAGCTACATTGGTCATACTGCTAGCTGTAGAATCACCATGCATCATCACTAGTATACCTACCTTAGAATCCTTTTCTATTTCTTGTTCATATAAATCAAAAGCTAAAAACATTGCTAAATATCCAATTTCATCAATAGGAAATTCTATATTGAATCTATTATCTAATATCTTCGTTAGTTCCATAGCTACTAAAAACTCATCTGCATATCTCACTCTTATAAAGTTTAGCTTAGGATTAAAAATTTTGTTACCATTCCTTATACGTTCGATACTAACTTGTAAATGTATTGCAAGTCCAATATAAACTTTTTCATCAAATCTCTTATTTAATTTCATTTCAGCTATATTTAATATCTCATATACCGTTTCTGCTATTTCTTTATTTACTACTTTAGCTAACTTTTCTTTAGGGAGTATTTTAGGCAGCTTGCTTATATATTTATTAAAATAGCTTTCAATGTCTATGTTTAATATTTGACTTATTTCCTTTTCTTCTAATCCTTGATCTTTTAATTCTAACAATCTCTTTTCAATAATATCATAGAACATTTCGCTTTTTTCATCATTGTCTAGTGAAACTACTGTGTTATTCACAAATTTCTCTTCATTAAAATGAAACCTTAAAACATCACCTTTATATTTTAATACCTCGTCAATCTCTTTTCTATACTTTTGAACATTCATTAATCCTTTTTTTACATCTCTTTGTAAATCTACTTGTTCTATTAAAATGTATCCCAGTACATTAGTCTTATATTTTAAAAATGCCTTTGCACAGGCAAGTTGAAAGTCGCTTTTTAACTGTCCTATATTATTTGGACATTCATATAAAAGATATGAAATCAAAACATTTTTTTCTAAATATATGCTTTTATTTAATCGTTTTGACTCAGATTTTATAAAATCTATCAACAAATTGTATCTTTCAATTAAACTTCTGTCTCTAAGAGGAGGAATCTCAATAATCATAGGTATCCTTCTAACAAAAGTCCTCAACAAACTAGATTGAGGGTATTCTGTTGTAGCAGCAATTATTTGAGTTTCTACATTTTCCATCTTTTCTGTTTCACCTAAAGGTCTAAAACAACCTTTATCTATGAAAGTAAAGAGCATTTCCTGTCCTTGAGGAGGTAATCTATGAACTTCATCTAAAAATAAAATACCACCATGAGATTTTTTCAGTAAACCTTCTTTGTCACTATCCGCTCCAGTATAAGCACCTTTTTTTACTCCAAAAATTTGACTTAAAATAAGCTGTGGATTATCAACATAATCTGCACAATTAAATCTAATAAAAGGTGCTTTATTATCAATTACATTTGATTCCTTAGCAAAATCATGCATTAATTCTGCAAACATAGATTTTCCTACACCTGTTTCTCCTAATATAAGTGTATGCAAACCTCTAGGAGGATAAAGAATAGCTGCTTTTGCTTGCTGAATTGCTACTCTAAGACTTAAATCCGAACCAGCGATAACATCAAAGCCAGATATTTCACTTTCTTTCTTAGTTATTGGACTATTACACTCTTTCTCATTCAGGCTATACAAAACAGGTCTACTTTTACTCTTTAAAACTTTTCCATTTCTATATAATTCGTTAAGATATCGGCTTATACTTGATCTATTAAGCTCCAAATAACCTACTAAATCCTCTGCTGAAATACTTTTTATACCCTTATCATTTAATTGAACTAAAACTTGATAAACTGCATCGATTTTTTTCATAATCGTTCTCCTACCTATCTTCTAGTCAAATTATCCTATAATACTATTATTTTTAAATGTTTATTTAATATAAGAACACATACCCTATTATAGCATATTTTATTATTTTAATCCTTTAACTCCATAGCCTACTATTATAAAACATCTAAGAATAATATAAAGTTTTTTACCAAGCAATATGTTAATTTGTCTAAAACTACAGTATTATTTACTCAATATAGCTAAACTATAGAATTACCACAAAATCTATTTGACATCATAAGTAGAATACTTGCATTGCATGTTTATTAAATTTCTCTAAATATACACTCTTCTAAAAGTACTTACAAATTAATTGTTATATAGATTATTATGAAAAACTTTAACCCCTAATTTATATACAAAAATATCGATTAACAATATTACAATACCTAATAAAAGTAAAACTTTTATTCCTAGTACCATTACACCAAAGCTCTGAATGATAGTAAATATAATCGGAGGTAATACTATAAAACCTCCCATTTGCTGAGCTTCTCTAAAACCTTTAGCTTTAGCAGATACAATAATCATAAATCCTATACCAAAAAAACATAATAATGGTGTAATATAAAAACATACTAATATCCAAGCTATATTTGGCAGTATCAATTCTTTAATATTAATCATTGATATAGTATTTGACACAAGACAATATAAAATGAAAGATATTGTAGTGATAAACATTGTTATACACATAATGCTTGCAATCTTTCCTAAAAACAATTCTTTAAAAGAAATAGGTGCATACTTAATTGCCTCTAAGGTTTTTCGCTCTTTTTCACCTGCAATACTATCTGCCGCTATAAAATTAACAGCTATTAAAGGAATAATACTAAATAACGGTGCCATAAAATACTTTAGCATTAATATAATCATTTTTTGCTGTTGTGTATAGCCTATAATGGCATTATTAATACTCTCAGGTATGTTTTTTAAAAAGTAATTATTTAACATCATATTATTCCCAGGAATATTTTGACCATAAACCATCAATATAGGAATGATTGTAACAAATAAAATTGGTATCAGTATCATTGGTATATATACTTGTTTACTTTTTTTTAATAAACGAATATCATTTCTTATAATCGCTTTAATATTTTTAGTTTTGATTTTCATTGCTTTCCCTCCCAATTAGTTCAATATAAGCTCTCTCAATTTGATTTGTATTTTCTCCAAAAGATAATAATTGAATATCTGCAAATCTATTCATTAAATCGTTAATACGTTTGTTATTGTCAACCATCAATTTGAATGTATTTTCTTTATTATTTTCCTCAACAATAGATACCCAATTATGAATATTAATAAATTGAACTAATTCTTTTCTATTCGTATATTTTATATTTAAGTAAAAACCTGCATTAACTACCTTTAATAAATCATCTTTTGTTCCATCCAATAGCAATTTCCCATTCTTCATTATTATAAATCTATCACACAATTCAACAGCATCATAAATATTATGAGTACAAATAATTCCAGATAGTTCATTTTTTCTTACTAAAACTTTCAAATGATTCCTCAATTCATTAGCACTTTTAGGGTCTAAATCTGAACTAGGCTCATCTAAAAAAATAATCTCTGGATCATGAAATATACTTCTTGCTAATGCTAGTTTTTTCTTCATCCCTTTACTGAATGTTTTAACATCGTTTTTATTGTTATCTAATTGAAACAGCTTTAAAATATCATTTATCTTTTCTTTAGGATTTTGTACATTATATAATTCAGCAAATAGCTCTAGATTTTCTCTAGCATTTAAATTCTCATACACACTATAATGTTCTGTCAGCACCCCTAATCGTTCCTTAATCTTGATAGCATCAGTCCTAATGTCATATCCTAATATTTGAGCGTAACCACTAGTTGGCTTTAATATTCCTCCCAACATTTTTATAGTAGTCGTCTTTCCTGCTCCATTAGGACCTAAAAGAGCAATTAGTTCACCTTTATTTATTTTAAAATTAATATCATCAACAACTGTAACTTCGTTGTATGCTTTCTTTAAATTAAATACTTCAATAGAAACACTCATTATAATTTTTCCTCCTAATAATATTTAGATATTTAGATATTTATTTAAATATCTATTAATAATAATATTATTATATTACTTTAATGTCAACAAAAATTTTTATATATGATATCTACCTTAATCAACCCATAAACAACTGCTATAATAACTTTTTCAAACAATAAATTTGCTAGGGCTCAATCTGAGGTTTCTTTGCAGGTGACTTTTAATAAGTAATTTTTTTCAGCTTTTATAAAATAAAAAAATCTTAAGTATCGCCATTTACATACTCAAGATTCTTATAAAAACATTATTTTTTTATTTTATGTTCAACTTAATATAACTGCTAATTAAATCACATAATAAAATTACATGATCTTCTTCACAAGATTTATTTGACATCACTAAATACATACATGTATTAGTAAGTTTTCAATTTATAATGGGGACGATGCCTCTGCTCCATTCATAAGTATACAATATTGAATATTATTAGTGAGAAATTTTTTTAAAATAGGTAATTTAAATTGGCTCATATTCTTAGTAATAAATGGTGTGTTTTTTTCATTAAGTTTTATTAAGACTTCGTTTTCTTTATAAAAGGGGTTGAATATTTCATTTATAACCATAGGTGAATTGATGTTATTTTTCTCATAAGTTCCTTGATACGGAGTCATGCTTTTACAATTTTTATATAAAGATAATAGGGTTATAACCTTACCTCTTACATAAGAAGTAGGATTATTATTCAATCTACTAGCAAAAGATTCAACACAATTATAACCATTTGCAATGTGAGCATTACCCAAAACTCCAAAAAAATTTCCTTTTAAATAATACTTATACTGTATCATAAAATTTTCATATAATTCCTGTTCTCTGATTTCTCGTGCATTTAGATTATCTATTCTTCTTTTGAACTTAGCTATTAAATTTCTACTAATCATATAGAAGTCAAAAAAATTGCTCCCAAAATATTGTTTGTATATGTCATAATACTTGTCTATACTAATTAAATAAGTACTCCAAAATTGATAATAATCATAACTAACTTTCGTCTTATTTTTTATACAACAATAAATATTTTTTAACTCATCGATTACATATTTTATTTGTGATGGTATTTTTTTTTGAGGTAAACATGTATATATATATTCTATTGCCTCGTTTGAAGAATCCGTTATATCAATACCTACGACTACAATCTTATTCTTGTTAGATAATGTCTTATTAAAATTATATATTGCTTTCCACATTTTATAATTTTCCTGTGTAGCAAAATAGCAATTTTTATAAGTCTTTAATAAATTTTTTAGAATACTTTCATCGCCTGTTCGAAGATATTCATTAAGTTTTCTTGCATCATTATAGCCTAGTTCTTTTACATAATATTTTACTCCAGCATTAATTACAAAATATTTTAGCAAATCATATTCAATGCGTGCATTGCAAGCAACTCCATGAAATTCCCCCATAAGAAATATATTAGCATTTTCTAAATCATTGTCTAGTTTCAATTGACAATAAGTATTATTTGACAAATATGTATAAAAAGTCTCAAATAATTTTTCATTATATCCCTTCATTTAAAATCAGCCTTTTTAAATTATATTCATTGTTTTTCATGCAATTTATCTCCTTTTATTATGGCATATAATTTCTTTTGACTTCTTATCTAATGCTGATGTTGGTTCTTCTAAGATTACAATAGCTTTATTCATTAAGAATAGCCGAGCCAATGATATATCTTCTGTGCTATTAAGCATTTTAACTTTATATCTTTTTTCAAAATATCTCGTATTACTTTTCATGTATTTATTATTGAAGAAGTCATTTTCGTTATATGATTTTATTAATAATTAAGGTTAGCCAAATGATTGCATAATAGCAATCAGTTCACCTTGTTTCACATTAAAGTTAATATATTTACAACTCATATCTCGTATAATCCATAACTCTTCTTTATGTTTTTAACATCTAAAACATTTTCCATCATTTCTCTTTTCCCTCTAACAAAATGTTGATGTCTTCCTTTGACATTCTAAGATATATTTTAATGAGTTCTTTCCATATTTTTCTGGTGAAATTACAAAATTGATCAGATGGAAGATTTATATCTCCTGTTGACGTATAATTCGTATGAATACAACCACCAATACATAGATTTCTAGCCCAACACTTAGAACATTTTTGTCGATGTTCTAAAGTTATATTGTTTAGAAAATCGCTTCTATTATTGAATCCCTTATCAATATTACCCATAACAAACTCTTTATTATTAACAAACCTTTGGCATGGATAAATATTACCGTGAATATCTACAGTACAAGTGTTTCTGCCAACACCACATGCTATACTACGCCTATTTGAATTATGTATTTTCTTTAATCCCGTAATAAATATTTTGTTTTTATAAATTTCCTCATAGGCTTTCTTCTTAATAAGTTCTTCAAGCTCTTTGTACATTGCTATATATCCATCAGCAGCTTTATCATATTCTTCATCAGATAATAAATTAAAAGCTGGAGATAATATAATTTTTTTAAAATTTAAAGAGTCTAAATAATTATATATAGAGTTAATGTCAAGTTGTTTGCCAGTAACTGTTGCACGGGCAGTTAGTAAGTTCTTATTACGTAGTGATTGTGTTTTCGCAAGTACTATATCATGACATCCAACTTTTCCTTTAAAATATCTATTATAATCGTGTGTTTCTTTATCTCCATCAATACTAATCAATACATTCATATCATGCTTTATAATGAACTGCTCTATTTCCTCATTTAATAAGGTTGCATTAGTTGTCATTGTAAATTTAAAATTTTTAGATGTTGCTATTTTTTTTTGCTCACAATATGCTACTATTTCTTTAATTAAGTCAAAACGCATTAAAGGTTCTCCTCCAAAAAAACAGATAGTCAATGTATCATTTTTTGAATTTTTAACAAAAAAATCAATAGCTTTTTTGGCTGTTTCAATATCCATAACTCCCCTATCATTGTATTCTCCATTTTCACCAAAACAATATGAACATCTTAAGTTACATTCTTGTACAATAAGAAGTGTTACCATCATCATATCAGGAAAATTATGCGCTACATCACCTTGTTCATTATTTATAATGTCTATATTATCTATGATAAAATCATGTTCTTTCATCGCCTTTATTGTCGTATCTAATTCTTCTTGAGTATAGATACTTTGCAAGTTATCATATATTTCTTTATAACTTTTACCATCTTGACCTAATAATTTTTCAGTTTTATTATCTATTTTAAATATTTTATTATTTTCTATGTAATATACATATTTACTATCTTGAACACAAAAAATTTTATAATCACTTAAATGCATGGCTTCAGATGAGTTAATCATGGCGTCTCCCCCTTGTTTTTCTATAAAGTGAACTCGTCCAGCTACGCTGAACATCGATAATTAAGTGGGGAGTCTACCCCACCTGGTTAGAAATTCCCACTTATAGAAGTGGGAAACTCTAAAAAAATTGAGATAAAACATAACAAATCGTCAATATTTATAATCAGTGATTTGTTATGTTTTTCTTATTCTCTGTGTACTTATTATACTACGTCCCATATCTTGTCATCATCACAGAATATACAATCTGGTAAATCAACTAATGCACAATTATTTCCTTGTTCTTCACAATTATTGTTTACTAATTCAAACATTTCAAGTACCCCCTTTTTTTATATTTTTATATAACAATTTCATTTAATCATAAATTTTGACATTTGTCAATATTTATATCCAAAAGATATCACAAAAGTAAAATTTACTAAACTAATCTATTTTAATCATTTATTACTCTTACTAATAAATTTTTACATTTTTAAGAAGTAATATATACCTTCTAAAGACGGTGGATTTAGAACACTTACTTAGAAATAAAAAATCTTGAGTATCGCCATTTACATACTCAAGATTCTTATAAAAACATTATTTTTTTTATTTTATATTCAACTTAATATAACTGCTAATTAAATCACATAAGAAAATTACATAATCTTCTTCAAAGGGTTTATTTGACATAACTAAATACATACATGTATTAGTAAGCTTATCAAAGCTTTTTCCTTCAATCTGTTCATCATTTAAGTTAAAACTTTTTTGAAGTACTTTTCTTATTTGTTTTCTATGAATAATATGAAATTCTGTATTTGTAAAAAAAGCCTTTGAATTAAGTTCATCCTCAGTTGTTTCTATTAGTTCTAGCCTAAATAGCTGTCTGCCAATTCCTTTTTTCTTATCCTTTTCTTTTTGCAAAGCTGTTATATATTTTGCTAATAAACCTTCCTGTGGATCACCATTATCAATAATTTCATTTAATATATCTATTGACTCAATCCATAAATTATTAAAAACTTTAAACATAAGTTTTTTCTTATTAGGGAAATAATTATATAGAGTTCCAACAGCGATATGACATTCTAAAGCAATTCTTCTCATATCAATCGCATTAAATCCTTCCTCATTAAATATCTTAATAGCAGCTTCTATTATTTTAGGTTTCAAATTTTTTATAATTTTGGGCATTTAATTCATTCCCTTTCTTAAAATTATATCAAACAACATCACTCTTTTTCAAAATATAACCTTCTATATAAATATTATAATTATATAATCAATATATATCAACTCATTAGGCTGCATCTTTTAAAACGCTTATTTTTTTACACACACGACCTCCTAAAATAGCTGTTAATATAAATGTTAATATATCCGCTAAAGGCTGAGCAAATAATATTCCATTCAGTCCAAATACCTTAGGTAAAATCAAAAGAAGTGGTATCAATATAAACCCTTGTCTTGAAACAGATAATACAGCTGCTTCCTTTGCCTTTCCCATAGCTTGAAATAACATATTTATAAGAATAGAGAAACCTAATAAAGGTAAAGATAAGGACCATGTCCTTAATCCTTTTACTGCAATATCGGCAACAGCAGCTTCTGGTCTAAATATCATAACTATAGGTCTTGAAAATATCATAAATACTGCAAAAACAACTATACAATAAATAGTACTAACCTTTATTCCTATTTTAGTAGCATCTAACAATCTATCATATTTCTTTGCTCCATAGTTAAAACCTGCTACAGGTAAGAAACCTTGAGTATATCCAAGCAAAGAATAGAATCCAAGCATAAACACTTTTGAAACAATTCCTATACCAGCTACAGCCTCAGTACCATAACCCGCTGCTGCCTTATTCATTATTCCTATAGCAAAGCTTGCCAATAGCTGTCTTATTAGAGTTGGAATTCCAATTTTAAAAATTTCACTGTATATTTCTATTGATGGCTTAAATAAACTTATTTTTATTTTAAGCATACTCTTTCCCCTTAAATAATTACTAAGAAGAAATATTGTCGTAATACATTGAGCAAGTATTGTTGCTAAAGCAGCTCCTGCAATTCCCATGTCAAATACAAATATGAAAATAGGGTCAAGTATAATATTAAGCACAGCTCCAAGAACGAGTGCAGACATACTTGTAACAGCACTTCCTTCTGCCCTTAAAAGATTGTTAAGAGTCATATTCCCCATAATAAACAATGATCCAATAAACAAAATACTTGTATAAGATATCGCAAGGTCAAAATCATTGCTTGTTGCACCAAATAAGTTTAATAGTGGTTTTATAAAAATCAAACCACATATAGCTATAACAATTCCTGATAAAACTGCAGTTATATATGTAACTGTTGCAGTTTTATTTGCTTCTTCTTTCCTACCTTCTCCTAGCAACCTGGAAACGTAAGAAGAACTACCTATTCCAAAAAGCTGTCCAAATGCTGATAAAATCATAAATATAGGAAAACCAATCTGTGCTGCTGACATAGCATTTGTTCCTATCCAACTAACAAATAATGTATCAACAAAATTATACACAGCATTAACTAACATACCAATTATTGCAGGTATTGCAAGCTTTGCAATGACTTTCCCAATATCTCCTTCACTCAGCATTCTACTTCTTTTATCTTTATATTCCATATTAGAATTCACCTCTTTCATTTTTATGAACAAGTTCATTATATATTATTATATGAACTTGTTCATAAAAAGTCAAGGATATTTTTTTCTTTCTAAATTTTACTAGTTATTAACGGAACCATTAAAGGTTCTCAATTATCTCCCATATATAAAACTACATCATAGTCAGCTTTAACTATTTGCTCTCTTTTTTAGAAGCTTACTAAGAATATTTATTATTTATATACAAAAAAATAAACCTATCAAATTAGATAGGTATTTTTCTGTTAATAATGTTTAGTTTATTTTCTCAAGCTTTTCCTTAGCTTGTTTAATCATTAATTTGACGCTTTTTTTAGAAGTTGATCCTATTGATTTTTTTGCTTCTATACAGCATATAATATCAATTTTATCATATATATCAGTATCAAACAGCTCTGAAAAACTTTTTAGTTCATTTAATGATAGCTCCTCTATTGCTTTTCCATTTTGAATGCAGTAAAGAACCATTCTACCAATTATTGCATGACACTCTCTAAATGGTATACCTTTAGAAACTAAATAATCTGCTGCATCTGTTGCATTCATGAACCCTGTTTTTGCAGCACTGTACATCTTGTCTTTGTTGATTTTCATAGTCCTTATCATCTCAATAAAAATAGCTAACGAATTTTTTATGGTTTCTACCGTATCAAATAACGGAGGTTTATCTTCCTGCATATCTTTATTATATGCTAAAGGCAAGGCTTTCATTATGGTAAGTATATTCATCAAATTACCATAGACTCTCCCAGTTTTACCCCTAATAAGTTCTGCTAAGTCAGGATTTTTCTTTTGAGGCATGATACTGCTTCCTGTACTATATGCATCATCCATTTCTACAAAGCTAAATTCTGATGTACTCCATAATATCAATTCTTCACAAAATCTACTTAGGTGCATCATACATATAGAAGCATCACTAATAAATTCAATAACATAATCACGGTCACTAACTGCATCCATACCATTATCACAAATACCTGCAAATCCCAGCTCCTTAGCTAGAAAATATCTATCGGTTTCATATGTTGTACCTGCTAATGCACCCGCCCCTAAAGGTAAATAATTCATCCTATTATAACAATCAGAAAGTCTATTATAATCTCTTAAAAACATCTGAAAATAAGCCATTATGTGATATCCCAAAGTTATAGGTTGAGCTCTTTGTAAATGAGTATAGCCCGGAAGAATTGTCTCTATGTTATCCTCTGCTATTTCTATAAGAACATTAAGCAAATTTTTTATAAGGTTTTGTATATCACATAAGCTTTCTTTAAAATATAGTTTAATATCAACAGCTACTTGATCATTTCTACTTCTTGCAGTATGAAGTTTCTTTCCTATATCACCTATTCTATCAATCAACAATTTTTCTATATTCATATGAATATCTTCCAAGTCAATAGAAAATTCAATATCACCTTTTTCTATATCCTTTAATATTTCATAAAGGCTTTTTATAATAATCTCAGCATCTTGATTAGAAATTATATTTTGCTTTGCAAGCATTTTAGCATGTGCAATACTCCCATGTATATCATGTTTATATAATTTCTGATCAAACTCTATAGAAGCATTAAAATCATCAACTAATGATGCTGTTTCCTTAGAAAATCTTCCACCCCAAAGTTTCAAGTTAATCCCCACTTTCCAATTAAAATATAATTTTCCTTTTAAATCACATAAATATTATTCGCAAGTATAACAATTTAAATCTACCTAAATTTGTGTGTTTTTCATAATTGCACGAATTTTAAGAGGAAGTGCAAATAAATTAATAAATCCTTCTGCATCCTTTTGATTATATACTTCATCTTCACCAAATGTCACAAATTCTTCATTATAAAGAGAGTACGGTGATTTTGATGCAACTGCTTTACAACATCCCTTATATAATTTCACTTTAACAACACCTGTTACATTTTCCTGAGTTGAATCTACAAAAGCTGCTAATGCTTCTCTTAGTGGTGTATACCACAAACCATCATAAACTAAATCAGCATACTTTTGAGCAACTGTATTTTTAAAAGATAATGTATTTCTATCTAAGACAAGCTTTTCTAGTGCTTTATGAGCTTCGTATAAAACAGTTCCACCTGGCGTTTCATACACACCCCTTGATTTCATACCTACAAGTCTGTTTTCTACTATATCAATAGTACCTACACCATTTAACCCCGCTATTTTATTTAATAATTTTAACATTTCTAGTGGCTGAACTTTTTTACCCTCTATTGTAACTGGAATTCCTTTTTCAAATCCAATTTCTAAATATGTTGCACTATCTTTTGCTTTTTCAGGTGAAACGCTCATAACATAGATATCATCTACATGTTCATTCCAAGGATCTTCTAAATTACCTCCTTCATGACTTATATGCCATATATTTTGATCTCTACTGTAGATTTTTTCTTTAGTTTGTGCAATAGGTATATTATACTTTTGAGCATATTCAATACAATCTTCTCTGGATTTTAAATCCCAAATTCTCCAAGGTGCAATAATCTTCAGTGAAGGATTTAAAGCATGTACAGTAGCTTCAAACCTTACTTGATCATTACCCTTACCTGTTGCACCATGTGCTATAACTGTAGCATTTTCTTTTTCTGCAATTTCAACAAGCTTTTTTGATATTAGAGGACGTGCAAAAGACGTACCTAATAAATAGTCATTTTCATAAACAGCTCCTGCCTTTATAGTTGGGAATATATAGTCAGTAATAAATTCTTTCTTTACATCTACAATATAAGATTTGATTGCTCCAGTAGCATAAGCTTTCTTTTCTACTTCGTTAAAATCTTCTTCTTGGCCTACATCAACACATACTGCAATAACATCATAACCTAGCTCTTCTTTTAGCCAAGTTAAAATAACTGATGTATCTAGTCCGCCTGAATATGCTAAAACTGCTTTTTCTTTAGTCATTGTTTTACCTCCTTTAAAATCTTCGATTTATATAATATTAATATTTTTATAGCGAAATTATAAAAGTGATCTAATTTCCTATACCTTGCAAATCACATAACCGATAATTTTTTATATTATATAAAATTATAACAGGAATTTTGAAAAAATCAATATAATTATTCATTTTTATTTATAAATATACTTTTATGTAGGTTTATGCTTTATTTTTACCGAATTTTAATTGTATAATTATTAATTTTAATATCGGTATATATTTACTTTTTTTACTTAGAACCCTAGACAATACCAACTTTTTAAATTATAATTTAGTAATATATTTTTATATCAATGAGTGGATTTGATTAAAAATATACAAACTTGGAGGTAAATAATAATGATTGGATTAGCAAGAGGGACTGTTAAAATTTCGCCTTATAGTTATGAGTGGAAAGAAGCATATAAACAAGAAGAAGCAATGTTATATTCATTAATCGGTGAGTATGTCATTGATATTCAACATGTTGGCAGTACATCCATAGAAGGACTTGATGCAAAACCAATTATAGATATTGCTGTAGGAGTTAAATCCTTGGATGATGTAGAAAAGTTTAAAAATATATTAGAAAGTGTAGGATATCATTTTAGAGGTAATGCAGGTGTTAAAGGAAGGGTATTATTTGCTAAAGGAAATGAAAATTTAAGAACACATTATTTACATGTAGAAGTTTATAACGGAGATTTGTGGATGAATCACATCTATTTTCGAAACTATCTACGTTTAAATAAAAATTTAGTTGAGGAATATTCAAGTTTTTAAAAAAAATTGGCAGTGAAATATGTAGAAGACAGAAATGCATATTCTAATGCTAAAAGTAAATTTATTAACTCAATATTAAGAAAAGCAAAAGAAGATTTTTCAAAAGAAAAAAAATAATTCTATAAATAATTATTCATTAATCTCATATTATACATTAAAGGAGGAAACTATTTCCTCCTTTAACTATGTGCTGTGAAATTGCAGTTATTAATGAAGTAAATACCAATATAATAAATTATTTCTTATATATTTTTCACTTCTATAATAATTTGAACTTCTATAACTGTTAAGTGCATTAACGTATTAACCTCTTATTTGACCTTCTCCATATATTATATATTTTGTAGTTGTAAGCTCTTTTAGACCCATTGGTCCTCTAGCATGTAACTTTTGTGTGCTTATACCTATTTCAGCACCAAATCCAAATTGACTTCCATCAGTAAATCTTGAAGATGCATTAACATATACAGCTGCTGCGTCAATTTCTCTCAAGAATTTTTGTGAATTATTATAGTCATTTGTTACAATAACTTCTGAATGATTCGTACCATATTTATAGATATGTTCTATAGCTTCATCTATAGACTCTACAACTTTTATTGCTACTATAAAATCCAAATACTCTGTAGCCCAATCTTCCTTATTTGCAGGTTTAATATCAGGTATAATTTCTTCAGTCTTTTTACACCCTCTTATTTCTACACCATGAGAAGTTAAACTTTCAGCTATTTTAGGCAATACTTTAGAGGCAATATTTTTGTGTATAAGTATTGTTTCTATAGCATTGCAAACAGCTGGTCTTTGAGTTTTTCCGTTTATCACTATATCATGCGCCATTTCAGTATCAGCACTTTCATCAATAAATACATGACAATTACCAGTACCTGTTTCTATGACAGGCACAGTAGCATTATTTACAACTGCATTTATTAATCCTTTGCCACCTCTTGGAATTAAAACATCAATATACTTATTTAATCTCATCATTTCATTTACAGCTTCTCTATCAGTGATATCAATAAATTGTATACACCCATTAGGAAGTCCATTTTCTCTTGCTGCCTCTTTTATGATATTAGCCAGAGCTATATTTGAATTAATAGCTTCTGATCCTCCTCTTAATATTACAGAGTTCCCTGCCTTAATACAAAGCGCTGCTGCATCAACAGTTACATTCGGTCTTGACTCAAAAATCATTCCAATTACACCAAGTGGCACTCTTATTTGACCTATTTGAAGATTGTTCTGAGTTCTCCACATTTTTACTGCTTCACCTATTGGATCTTTAAGGGAAGCTACTATTCTTATTCCATCTGCCATTTGATTTATTCTTTCATCGTTAAGCAAAAGTCTATCTAACATATATTTAGACAGTCCTTTTTGTTTCCCATTTTCTATATCTTTGGCATTAGCCGTTAATATTAAATCTATATTATCTATTAATGCATTTGCCATTGCTTTTAGTGCTTCATTTTTTACAGCTTCACTTATTGTATTCATTTTTCTTGATGCTTCTTTAGCTAGTTTTGCTTTATCTACAACATAATCCCTTATATTCATTTTTCGCCTCCTTAGTTTTAATTTTCGTTAGTAATAACTACCATATTATTTGCATGAACTACTTCATCATAACTCTTATAGCCAATTTTCTCTTCTATAAGGTGAGTTTTACATCTCTTTATTGTGTCTATTTCATTCGAATTATAATTTGTTATTCCACGTGCTATTTCATTATTAGAAATGTCTATAATCGAAACTATATCACCTTTTTCAAAAAAACCCTCTACCTTGCAAATACCAGCAGGCAGGAGACTTTTATGGTACTCTATAATCGCTTCTTTAGCTCCATCATCTATTGTTATTTTACCCTTTATAAGTGTATTGTATGTTAACCAGCACTTTCTACTTTGGAGAGGATTTTGATTTGCTTTAAAAAAAGTGCCTACATTTTTAAACTCTAAAATTTCATTGATTATATTAGGCCGTGAACCATTCACTATAATCATGGATGCCCCTGAGTTAACTGCAATATCAGCTGACTTAATCTTTGTAATCATTCCTCCAGTACCAAATTTAGTACCTGCTCCACCGGCAGCTTCCTTGATTTCATCTGTAATAATATCTACATAACTTATTAATTTTGCATCCTTATTTTCATTTGGATTTGAGTTATAAAGTCCATCAATATCTGAAAGCAATACAAGCAAATCAGCTTCTACAAGGCTCGTAACCATAGCTGATAATGTATCATTATCACCAAATTTCAGTTCATCAACAGCTACGGCATCATTTTCATTGATTATAGGTATAACTCCTTGGTTAAATAATGTAAAAAAAGTATTTCGAGCATTTAAAAATCTTTTTCTATTTAATATATCTTCCTTTGTTAAAAGAATTTGTGCTACAGTCTTTCCATATTCAGAAAATAATTTTTCATACATATGAAGTAGTACACCCTGTCCTACAGCTGCCGCTGCTTGTTTTTCAGGAATAGTATTTGGTCTTGTTTTAAGCCCTAATTTTCCTATTCCTGCTCCAACTGCTCCTGAAGTTACCAGTACAACTTCAATACCCTTATTGTGTACATTAGTTATCTGCCTAACAATATGTTCTATTTTATTTAAATCTAGTAGTCCAGTTGGATGAGTTAATGTCGAAGTTCCAATTTTAAAAACTATTCTCTTAATGTTTTTTATATATTTATCTCTTTCTATTTTCATATTGTATACTAAAAAGTCTTGCCTCCTCTCACATAATGTATTATTATTAAAATATTATAAGCAGATATTCAAAATTATATGAATATTTACTCAATAAAAAATTCATACTATTGCACATATAAAGTTACCGCTTTGTAATTATTTCAACATTTTAATCAATTTATTACGTTAATTTAACAAATTATATCATAAAAACTATAGATGTTCAAACTACTAATGGAGGTATTTATATGAAAACTAATATTGGCTTTATTGGATGCGGAAATATAGCAAGTGCAATGATAGGTGGTCTTGTAAAGTCCAAGACCATAACTTCAAATTCTATAATTGTAAGTAATAGAACTGAAAAGAAACTTGAAAAAATTAAAGAAAACTATGGAGTAATTACTACTCTTGATAATAAGAAGGTTGCTGAGTTTGCAGATATACTAATTCTTTCTGTTAAACCAAATAAGTATCAATTTATAATAAATGAAATTAAAGATTGCATTAATGAGGATACTGTAATAGTGTCATTAGCTGCTGGAAAAACCCTTGATTCTATTGAAAAGTTGTTTAATAGAAAGATTAAACTTGTAAGGGCTATGCCTAATATACCTGCAATAGTTGGTGAAGCCATGTCCGCACTATGTCATAATGGCATGGTGACTATAGAGGAGTTTAATATGGTTCTTGATATATTTAAAAGCTTTGGAGAGGTAGAAGCCATTAACGAAGAAATGATGGATGTTGTAACTGCTATATCAGGTTCTTCACCTGCACTAGTATACCTTTTCATTGAATCTTTAGCAGATGGAGCTGTTCTTAAAGGTATGCCAAGAGACAAGGCATACAAAATGGTTTCTCAAGCAGTTTTAGGTGCTGCTAAAATCGTTTTAGAAACTGGTAAACATCCTGGTCAGCTTAAGGATGAAGTTTGCTCTGCTGGAGGAACAACTATTGAAGCTATTTATGCTCTAGAGAAAAAAGGCTTTAGAGGACATGTCATTGAAGCTATTGAAAAAGGAACTGATAAATCTAAAATACTCGCTCAGAAACAAAACTAAAAATTGAAAAAAGGTTCAACCCAAATATTAAAGGTTGAACCTTTTTAATTAAGCCAAAGGCACGATATCTCTATATTTTTTATTTTCTAGCCCGAAATATTTATAAGATTATTTTTCACCTTTTCAAATAAATCTGGGATTTCATTACATTTTGTACATTTAATAAAGATTTACCTTTATTATTTATTACTTAAATTCTTTACAACATGGTACAGTGTTCTTACACCTACACCTGTTCCACCTTTAACACCATACTCATATTTTTTATCAGCCCATGATGTAGCAGCTATATCTATATGTATCCATGGTTTATCTTGAACAAATTCTTCAATAAACACACCTGCTGTCATTACCTGCGGATGACCTCCAGAATTTGTTAAATCAGCCACGTATGATTTTATTGATTCTTTATACTCATCAAAGCATGGCATCCTCCATATTTTTTCACCACTAATATCTGAAGCTCTTTGAATATTATTAAAAAACTCATCATCATTAGACATAACAGGTGTTGCAGCTTTACCTAATGCTGCAACTGCTCCTCCCGTAAGAGTTGCAATATCAAATATTTTTGTTGCATTTTCTTTTTCTATAAGGTAGTGAATTGCATCTACAAGAGTAAGTCTGCCTTCAGCATCAGTGCTTCCTACAAATATTGTTTTACCTGCCATAGAACCTATAATATCTCCTGTTCTGTATCCTTTTCCTGATATCATATTTTCGCAAGCTGCAATAACTCCTACTACATTTGCTTTAACTTTAAGCTCTGCAATTGAGGACATAGCACCTAATAATGCTGCCGCTCCTCCCATATCTGCCTTCATATTTACCATACCAGCTTTAGTTTTTATACACAAGCCTCCACTATCATATGTAATACCTTTACCTGCAATACCAATTATATTTTCCTTATTTTCAGCATCTCCCCAATATCTCATAACAATCAATCTTGGTGGATTATCAGAAGCCTTTGCTACTTCCATATAAGCCTGCATATTAAGCTCTTTTATTTCTTCTTCATCATATATTTCAACATCAAAACCATATTTATCTCCTGCTTCTTTTGCTCTATTGGCAAGCTCAACAGGAAGTAATGCATTTGCAGGCTCATTCACAAGGTCTCTTGCAAATACAGTTTCTTTTGCAAGTATACTACCCTCTTTTGAAGCTGACCTCATTATCTCTAAGTCCTTTTCATTTTTACATAATATCTTTATCTCGCTAACTGTGGATTCTTTTTTTACTTTTTGATATTTATCAAATTTATAATCCACAAGTAAAGGAATCTGTGCTATAATCCTTGTAGCATTTTCTAAAGTAATACAATCATTTACTCCCATAGGCTCTATCAATATACATTTTGATTTTATTTTATTACCTTCATTTACTATTTTAGCTACTATTTTTCTTAATTTTTCATCAGCAAACTTATCTCTTTCTCCAAGACCTATAAATATAAATTTATTAGGTTTTTCATTTATAGGTAAAATAATTGATTCAATTTCACCAAATTTACCTTTAAATTCTCCTTCATTAACAAGATAATTAATACTTTCTTCAAGTTTTTTGTCATTAAAGGATACAGTCTCTTTTTCAAAAAGTCCTATTACCCTTGTATCATAAGAATTATCTAATGTTTTTATAACACTTACATTCATTCTTACTCCCCCTTAATTTAATGAAAAAGAGAGAACGGTTAAAAACGAGGGGACGGTTCATCTGTTTGCTGCTGTTTAACCCCTTTTTTAACCGTAACCCTCTTATTCTTATAATTTTATCTTCAAAAAATATTTTCTTATTTTTTAAGATTCCAACTTCTCATTCAGTATGAGTATTAATCCACTCTCTACTAGCTTCTTTATATGTAGTTTTACCATTAGAAAAAGATGCAATATAAACAGTAGGTTTTTGACTATCAGTAGCTACAACAAAAGAAAATTTATTAATATTTGTCGCTACACCCCATTCACCTTTGTTATTCATACATACTACGGAAATATCACCCGCTTTACCTCTTCTATCAATAAGTTTTTTATTTAAATTGTATACTGCATATTCGGCTGCATATTGAGGATGATATCCTTTGTCCATAAGACTAACTATTTCATAAGAAATACAGCCCTTCATTATGTCTTCTCCTAAACCCGTTGCACTTGCTGCTCCTATTTTACTATCAGCATAAAAACCTGAACCTGACAATGGTGAATCACCTACTCTGCCATGTTTTTTCATAAATAAACCACTTGTAGATGTAGCAACAGCTATTTTACCTCTTTTATCAAGTCCTACCATTCCTACTGTATCATGTCCATCATAAGGATTCAAATTTTTATCATAGATTTCTTTTCTTTTTTTATACCACTCTTTTTTTGAATACTCTGTTAACATATTTATTCTCTCAAATCCTGTTTTATGCGCATATTCTTCTGCTCCTGAACCTACTAAAAATATATTGAATTTTTCTTGCATTAATTTTCTAGCAATTGAAACTGGATTTTTGAAATCTCTTAAACCACCAACAGCACCTATTGAAAGAGTATCTCCATCCATAAATGCAGCATCAAGTTCAACCTGACAATTTTCATTTGGTAATCCTCCATAACCTACAGATCTGTATTCAGGACAATCTTCCACCATGTTAACCGCTGTTTCTACAGCATCTAAAGATGATTGTCCATTTTCCAGAATTTCTTTTGCTTTGATTATTCCTTCCAAAGCCATCCTCCAAGTAGCTATAATTCCCCATGCCATCTTATACACCTCTTTTTTTTATTCATATTAACAAGTATATAAAATTCCTTTGTATTTCTATAATAACTCATTCACATCAAAAATCAACTTACTCATTTTGTACTTTAATAAATTAAGTTTAAAAACTCGTAGTTTAATCATCTATTAGGTTAAAATTTTTCGTACTACTCTTACTGTCTCTTCATCTGTAAAATAATTATTAAACTCAGAAATCACTAAACTTCCTCCCATAGCTACATTATTATTTCTGTATTGCATTACACTATCTATATTCTTTTTAGCTGACATATGTATTTCCTTAACTCCGGTTTTCATAACGATATTTCTTACATTTTCTTCATTAATACCTGATCCAGGCATAATAATTATCTTATTCTTAGCTTTTTCAACTAATTTTTTAATCAAATATATGCCATCTATAGCCTTGCTCTCTTGACCTGAAGTTAAAACTCGCTGTACATTAAGATTAATTAATGTATCAAGAGATTCAAAAGGATCCTTTGTCATGTCAAAAGCCCTGTGAAATGTAACACTTAAAGGTCTTGCTAATTGAATTATTTCTTTCATTCTAGCAATATCAATATTTCCATTAGGAAGCAATACTCCTGTTACTATACCATTTATCCCAGCATTTTTAGCAAATTCAATATCTCTCTTCATTACTTCAAATTCAAGGTCAGAATAACAAAAATCCCCACTTCGAGGACGGATAATCACATTTATATCAATATTCAAATATTTCCTTGCAAGTTCAATTGTTGCAGAGCTTGGAGTAGTACCTCCTGCTATTAAATTATCACACAGCTCAATTCTATCAGCTCCTCCTTTTTCTGCATTTATAGCTGACTTAATAGAATCTACACATATTTCAAGTAATATACTATTATTCACAAAACCCCTCCTAGGGGACGGTTCATTTGTTTGCTATGCTTTAAACACTTTATTAACCGTAAACCCTGTTATTCTTGCAATTTGTCTTAAAGTAATTGCTTCTTGTTTTTTTAGATATTTTAATATTTCCATTTGATTTTCTATTGGTAAGTTCT
This sequence comes from Abyssisolibacter fermentans, assembly GCF_001559865.1. Classification (NCBI taxonomy): domain Bacteria; kingdom Bacillati; phylum Bacillota; class Clostridia; order Eubacteriales; family Clostridiaceae; genus Abyssisolibacter; species Abyssisolibacter fermentans. The sequence continues at coordinate 64,907 of NZ_LOHE01000035.1, read as the reverse complement.
TAATCTCAAATGGTTCTACTTCAAATTTACCTCTTATCATTTTTATTATTTTTTCATCAATCAATTTATTTACCTTTTCTTCTATTTCAAGGCATTTATCTTTATTCCTTGTATTTATATATTTAATAAATACTGCTTTTTGTTCCTCTTCTTTAGGTGATAATATTTGAAAAATATATTTGGTATCTGTAATACCATTACCTTGAATATAATCATTATAACTACTCCACTTGTATTCTTCTAATTTACTACACAAACCTACTTTAATCGGATTTTGCATTATATATCTTATAACAACCATAAGATATGTATCATTTTCTACAGGTTCACTCTTAAACCTATCTTGAAATAGATGCCCAATTCTTTCATATTTCCTATTATACCAATATACATATCTAGCACCTACTCTTTTAAATATATGATCTATTTTTTCTTTATTCTCTTTTATCAATAAATGTACATGATTTCCCATCAGACAATACCCATAGATATCAAATTCACTTATTTCTTTACATACTTTTATTGTTTTTAAGAAAAAAGCCCTATCTTCATCATCTTTAAAAATATTTTTTCTATTTATTCCTCTTAACATTATATGGTATATACCTGTGGAACTTTTTATCCTCGCTTTTCTTGGCATTTCATCACCCTTGAATATTTTATCATACTTAACATATATTTGCAAACAGATGAACCGTCCCCTTATTTTTTTATTTTTGTGGAACTTTTTTATTTTTTAGTAGTCTAACATAATGTGCAAAATAATATATGTGAATTTTATCAAGGAGGAATTTAAAATGAAAAAAATTTTAAGCTTAATATTTATTATTGCAACACTTTTCTCATTTGTAGGTTGTACTGAAAAAGCACCTGAAGTTAATGTACCTGTAAAAGATATTGTTGCAAGTATTAAAGAACAAATGATTAAAGATATGAAGGCAGCTGGAGTTCCTGAGGACATGTTTAAAGATGGAGATTTACCTAGGTACATGGAAACTGATTTAACTTCAGAGGGGCAAGATCCAATATCTAAATTGTTTAATAAGGAAGACCTTGAAGGTGGTATCGTATTACAACAAATGATGAATGTTAAATCAGACTTAATAATAGTTTTGAAAGCAAAAGATGAATCTAGCATTGATAATTTGAAAGCTTCTCTTGAAGAAGTTAAAAAACAGCAAGAAAATATTTGGTCAACTTACCTACCTGATCAATATGAAAAAGTTAAAAACAATATTATCAAAGTTGAAGGTAATTATTTAGTGTATATTACTTATGACAACCCTGAAAATATTATAACTGTATTCAATAATACTTTAAAATAAAAAAAGACTATAAGGAGATTAATTATGAAAAAAATATTAAGTTTAGTTATCGTGATTACAACACTTTTTACATTTGTAGGATGTAGCAAAGAACTGCCAAATGTTGCAGTAAAAGATATAATGGTAAATATTGAAAATGAAAGTGAAGTTGTTTCAGGACTTGTGGAATTAGATTTCAAAAAGTCTGATTTAAATGATTTTGAGAAACAAACAATCGAATCTTTAGGTATAAATTTAGAAGCTATTGAAGAGGGTATTATGAAATTCCCTATGATAAATCTACAAGTAGATAGCGTTATATTGCTAAAAGCAAAAGATAGTTCTAACCTTCCAGAGTTAAAAACGTCACTAGAAAATTATGTTGAGAATCAGATAAAAGCATTTGAAAATTATGTACCAAAGAATGCTGAAATAGCTAAAAATCATGTTTTAAAAGAAACTGGTAACTATATTATACTAATCATTTCACAAGATGCAGATAAAATTGAACAAGCTTTTGACAATTCTTTTAATACATCTAAATAATTAAATAAAAGGCACAAATAGTGCCTTTTATATTTTCAAAAATTAGTATATAGTTATTATTAATATTACTAAACTCAGAATATTCATAAAAATTATGAGCAGAGAACTAAAATCTATGATTTTATGTGAATCGCTTACTCCTGAGTAGAGAACAGAAATCTATGATTTCTTGTGAATCACTTACTCCTAGGAATGAAATGAGTAGTGAGTTTCATAGTAGAGAAGATTAGGAGATTCATTTTTAAATATATTCTGATTAGAAGATGTCCATTAAATTCTCGACATACCAACTCGGTATGCCTTTGAATTCACTGAAATCTTATAATTCAGAACTCTACAGCATATTATCGGGAGTTATATGAATAATCAGAGTTAAAATAAAAGAGAGGTATTTCATGGTATTTAGCAGCCTGGTTTTTTTATTTATTTTTCTACCAATCGTACTATTGATTTATTTTTTATCACCTAAGAAAATGAAAAATATAGTTCTACTAATAGCTAGTTTAATTTTCTATGCTTGGGGTGAACCAATTTATATATTCTTAATGCTTTTTTCGTCAGTTGTTGATTATATACATGGTTTATTAATAGATAAATTTCGAAATAATGATAGAAAAGCAAAATTAGTTGTTTTATCCTCAGTTATTATAAATTTAAGCTTATTGTCATTTTTTAAATATGGTAGTTTTTTTATAGATAACATCAATCACTTGATTGGTACAAACTTTACAGCACCAAATTTACCACTACCGATTGGAATTTCATTTTACACGTTTCAAACTATGTCTTACACTATAGATGTATATCGAAAAGAAGCACCGGTGCAGAAAAATCCAATATCTTTGGCAACATATGTGACTTTATTTCCACAATTAATTGCAGGTCCTATTGTGCGTTACCAAACTGTTGCAAAGCAAATAAATAACAGAAAAGAAACTATTGATAGATTTGCTGTGGGTATAAAAAGATTTATATTTGGTTTAGGAAAGAAAGTACTACTTGCTAATAATATAGGATTACTATGGAGTCAAATACAAAACACGAGTATTAACGACTTAACTGTTTTAACTTCATGGCTGGGAGTAATCGCTTTTTCTTTTCAAATCTATTTTGACTTTAGCGGATATTCAGATATGGCTATAGGGCTTGGAAAGATGTTTGGGTTTGATTTCCTTGAAAACTTTAATTATCCTTATATATCTCAAAGTATTACTGAATTCTGGCGTAGATGGCACATGTCACTTGGTACTTGGTTTAAAGATTATGTATATATACCTCTTGGAGGTAACAAAGTAGGAAAAACTAAAATGTATATTAATTTATTCTTAGTATGGTTTCTAACAGGTCTTTGGCATGGAGCTAGCTGGAATTTTGTGTTTTGGGGATTATATTTCGGATTTATTATAGCTATTGAAAAAGCATTTTTATTAAGACTATTAAATAATTTATATAGACCTATTAGACATACTTACGTCATTTTCGTATTGCTTTTAAGCTGGGTGTTATTTGTCTTTGATGATTTATCAACAGGTTTAAGTTATTTAAAAGTTATGCTTAATTTAAATAATGCAAATTTATTTGATACTCAATTTCTATATTATTTATGCAATTATAGTATATTAATAATTGCATTAGTCATTTGCTCAACACCTGCAATAAAAAATGTGCATACCAAATTGCTTGAAAATTTATCAGAAAAACATAAAGTGTTTTATGAAAATATTGTAATTCCATTTATTTGTTTTGGAATATTATTTATTTCTACTGCTTATTTAGTTGATGCAACATACAATCCATTTCTTTATTTTAGGTTTTAAGGAGGCAACCCTAATATGAACAAAAGTTCCAATAAAATAATCGTCATAATGTTTATAATATTTTTGGTTAGCATCAACATTTTTAATCTATTAACACCTGATAAAATATTTTCTGAAACTGAAAACCGCATGTTGGCTAAGGCTCCAAAATTCAGCATGAAAAATTTACTATCAGGAAAATTCACCGATAAATTTGAAGAATATGTAACAGATCAATTTACTTTCAGGGATTTTTGGGTATCAGTTAAGTCAGATATTGAAATTTTAACTCTAAAAACTGAAAACAATGGTATTTATTTTGGTAAAGACGGATACTTATTAGAAGATTATAAAAAACCTGATGAGCAATTAATTGAAAATGTAAAAAGTATAAATAATTTTTATAACAAAAATCCTAATATACTAACTCATTTTCTATTAGTACCAAATTCAGTGAAAATATATGAAGAAAAATTACCTTTGTTTGCAAGCCCATTTAATCAAATAGACACTATTAATAAAGTAAAGGCAAGTCTTGATCAAAATATAAATTTTATAGACGTATATGAAAAATTAAATTCGAAAAAAGATGAGTATATTTATTTTAAGACAGACCACCATTGGACAACGCGTGGAGCTTATTATGCATACCAAGTTTTTGCTAAACAGTCAGGTTTTGAAGCCTACAATATTGATGATTTTAATATAGAAACTGTTAGTAGTAATTTCTATGGTACGTTTTATTCAAGGTCAAATAACAGACATGTTAATCATGACTTAATCGAAATTTTTAGACCTAAGTTTGATATTGATTATAAGGTTAATTATTTAGACAATAATAAATCCTCTGATTCTCTTTATGAATATAGCTATTTAGATAAAAAGGATAAATACTCATTATTTTTAGATGGAAATCATGCATTACTATCCATCAAAACTAATGTTAATAACGGTAAAAAACTAATAATCTTTAAAGACTCTTATTCTCATTGTTTTATTCCATTTTTAGCAAACCACTATGAAGAAATTCATGTTATTGATTTAAGATATTATAAGTTAAATATTTATGATTATATAGAGGAACATCAAATAACAGAAGCTTTATTCTTATATAATGTAAATACTTTTTCTGATGATAAAACTATTCAATTATTAAATATCAATTAAAAGGCTTTGTTTATCCTGCTTTTACCGAAAACTAAAATGTATTACATCAAAAGAAAATGTCTCAAAATATTGAGACATCTCTTTTATTAACTATATTATACAATCACTCTTACGTTCAGGCTTTTTATGACATCTTTTATTTTTACAATCTACTTCTATATCAATGAGTCCTGTTATTTTCCATACTTCATCTTTACAACAATCATCACATATTCCTACAAATTTTGCATCAAGTGAATCTTTATCAATTTTAAATTTAACAGTAACATCACATTCTACAGTTGTTTGCGGACAGCATACACACAATGTTTGTTCTTCTAAACATACACATGTTTCACAACATACAAATGTGCAATCACGCTCTTTATGACAATCAATATCACTTGCACAACAACCATTATCATCTCGTTTTTTCCTTTTTATTTTTAAAGCATTTTGAACTTCTAAACATCCTGATAGCTTAGCTGTAGGAAGTTCTAAATCACAAAAAATAGTACCACAATTACCTGTATCTATTTCAACATTTTTGACAAGTCTTTTACCCTGAGAAATAGTAGTGCAGTCTTTTATGATTGTTGAACATATTATTTTAGATCCTAATCTATCTAATTTTGGTTTAAATCCATCTGGTATAGTCACAAAGCAACAGAAAGGTATCGGATCTACAATGCATTGACCTTGCTGCTTTTTCTCACAAATAGGTCCCATAATATCATCTCCATTAACAAAATATTTGTTGCTGCTTTATATCCTACTTTTACACAATCTACTGTTAATTCTGCATTAAATACTAGACAAAATACAACAGCAGGGTCTGATTCTTCTTTACCAACAAAAGATTCCAAATCATTTTATGGTGGCTTACTTTTAAACTTAACACCTATAATGGGAACTTTTGAAGCAGGTGGACTCACAACTTTTTCAGCAATTACTTTATCAGTAACATCATCTCCATCAATAAACATGGAAATGATACTATTTCTATTTCATCTTTAACTTGTCTTCATTATCTGGACAAACTTATAATACCCAGTTGCTTAAATCATTAGGAGCACCTTTGCCTTTTACTTTATAACAAAAAGTATTTGATTCTCCAGAAAAAACAGGTCCTTCGAAGGTAAATTCATACCCATCAACTAACACAGAACCAAAACAAGCCAATTTTCATCTCTCCTTAACAATTTCTTATTTCAATTTATATTATGCTTGTAATAAAAAGATGTTAATCTTTAAGCAAAAAGACACGACAAAACCTAATTGTTCAATCGTGTTATATTCAAATAAAACTAATTTTATAATAATAGTCATTATATCCTAAAATTATAGATTTAATTGTGTTTTATTCCTTCAATTTATTTTGTAATTTTTTATATTTTAGTAATATTTTTATTACTGCAAATATATGAAGACCTGTTAAAATTAATGCAAAAATTCGAAAGAAGAAATAAAAGCTTGGAAATTCTAATTTCGATTCTGACATGTTAGGAAAAAATATAAGGGTTTGATAATATAATGGAAATCCTGTTATCATAAGAAAGAACATAAGACGTTGATACTTTTTTCTTTTTGACTCATTATCATTAAACAATGATAAATCAACTTCATCTTCACTCCACTCTTTACAAAAATAATACCATGATCCATATTTATATACACAATCCCATCCAGCATCTTCATATATTTGAAGATAATTCTCTTCACTCATTTTATCATAACCTCTAAAATCAAACTGATATATAAGTTTTTTAGGTTTATCTTTTTCAAAAGTATATTTTCCTAAATTTACTTTAATAAGTCTATATCCTTTTAGAGCCATATCTTCTAAAAACTTTTTTTCTTTTTCTTCGTTCCATGCAAAAAACATTTTCCTTACTACTTTTCTCATGATTTTCCTCCTATCTCTTTTATTCCGTTGTTTACCATTTCTTCTAATCTTTGAATTTCATATTTTAACAGCTCTAATCCTAGATCAGTTATTTCATAAAGTTTCCTTCTTTTATTATCTTTATCTTCTCCCATAGGAATAATAAGTTTGTTTTTTTGTAGTGTAGTAATCGCACCATACAACGTACCTGCAGCTAAATGTACTCTTTTACAGCTCATTTCTTCAACTTTTTTTATAATTCCATATCCATGTAATGGTTCAACTAATGATAATAAAATGTAATATGTTGACTCTGTTAATGGTGATAATTGTTTTACTCTATTTTCCATATAAACCTCCTATATGAAGTCTTTTAAAGTTTTGTATCGTTTCGCGATATATCGTTCATCTATAGAATATGATAATTTTACTTTTCTGTCAAGCATTCCTATAGAATTTTGTACCTAAGAAACATTAAAGAAATTTTAAATAATTACTCGAAAGTCTATTGACATTAATAATGTACTAGTGTATTATATACATAGTACACTAATATTATAGAGAAGAAGGTGATATTTTGAAATTTGATACCAATATACCAATATATATACAAATAATAAATGAAATAAAGAAAGACATAGTATTAGGTAAAATAAGTACAGGTGACAAATTACCTTCAACAAGGGACTTAGCAATGATGTATGGGGTTAATCCAAATACTGTTCAAAGAGTATATAAAGAAATGGAGCTAGAAGGATTATCTTATACAAAAAGAGGTAAAGGAACTTATATAAATGAGTCAAAGGAGATGGTTCAAATGATTAAAACTCAAATGGCAGAAAATGTAATAAATAAATTTATTATTGGAATGAAAGAATTAGGATTTAGCTATGATGAAATGATTAAGGTTATAAATAATAAAAAAATTAAAGAAGGTGAAACAAATGCAAATACTAAAAACTAATAATTTGTCAAAAGGTTTTTTCTCTAAAAAAGCTTTGAATCAAATAAATTTAGAATTAGAACATGGTAAAATATATGGACTACTAGGTCCTAATGGTAGTGGTAAAACAACTATGATGAGAATAATAGCTGGTTTAATAAAACCAACATCAGGTAGCCTCTTGGTAAACAATCATGAGATTGGAGTTAAGACAAAGGAAATAATTTCTTTTATGCCAACTGATAATTATTTGTATCCAATGATGAAAATTAAAGATTTAAAAAAATATTTTAATGATATGTTTAATGATTTTAATCCTGATAAATTCGATAGTATGATAAAATATATGGACTTAAATCAGAATGACAAGGTATCTGCACTATCAACTGGGATGACAGGGAGATTGAAATTAGCAATAGCATTATCAAGAGATGCTAAATTATTTTTATTTGATGAACCTTTAAATGGAATTGATTTTATATCTAGAGAAAAGATTATTGAATCAATTGTTGGAGAAATGTCACCAGAAAAAACAATGATAATATCTAGTCATTTGGTTAGTGAAATGGAGAAAATACTTGACACTGCCATATTTATAAAAGAAGGAAATGTAGAATTGGTTGCTGATGTAGAGCAAATACGCTATGAACAAAATAAATCAATAGAAGATTTGTATAAGGAGGTTTTTGCCTAATGTCAAAACTATTAAAATACGAATTTATAAAAAAATATAAAACATTACTTGTTTCAATGATAATATTAGGAATATTAGAATTAATTTGTGTAGTATTTATAAATAAATCATTAGATAAAGCTGGTTTAGGATCTTTACTTTTCTTTTTAGTTGGTTTTGCAGGACTAATATTCTTATTAGTTGATAATATAAATACATACAAAGGAGATTTATTCAAAAAATCAGGATATATGTTGTTTTTAACTCCAAATAATGGATATAAAATCTTGGGTTCAAAAGTTTTAACTGCATTAATAGAAAATATTGTAGGACTAATTATATATTTTCTATTAGGAGTATTAAATCTAAAACTACTATTAAATTTATATACAGATAGTGGCATAATAGATTTGGGAGACTTTTCATTTAATCTAAGCATTGGTTTTAACGATATATTAAATGTATTTTTTATATGTTTATTAATAATACTTGTATGGTTTAATTTTATGTTAAGCATATATTTAGCAATGACAATTTACAAAAGTGTATTATCAAATGTAAAACATGGTGGATTAATCAGTTTTGTATTGTTCTTAATAATCAATTATATAGTAAGCATAGTATATGATTTATTTCTAAATGTGATTTTTGACATTAATTTTTACTCAATCACTAATGTAAAAAGCATGTTGCATCCAAGTTTGATAACCTTTGGAAATGTAGGTATCATACTATTTGCAGTAACAGGGTACTTATTAGATAAGAGAGTTAACTTGTAATTGTCTCATGTAAAAAATGTTTATAAGTATGTGCTTGATACTAAGCCCTGATTATTCATATAATTCCCTATAATATACTGTATAGCTTTGTCGCATGTTATTTAATTTTTAATGTATAATCTAGGTTTCAAGTATATATAATATGTAGTTCAAAAAAATTTATGGAGTGGTAAATTTATGAAAAGATTTGTTTTGATATTAATGTCACTAACATTAATAATTATGTCCTTCACAGGTTGTACTATAAGAATAGGAGATAAAGGTATTAAAGTAGGAAAAACAATAGAAATTGGTGATACAATAGTCGATAATATACAGGAGCCTATAGGTGATACAAAAGAATTACAATTAAAATTGTCCGCTGCTATAGGTGATGTAAATATAATCGGCGGTTCAAATAAGTTAATTGAAGGTGAAATAAAGTACAATGTTAAAGCATGGAAACCAGTAATAATAATTGATGAAGATAATTATAAGAAAAAAATTGAAATAAAACCACCTAAAACAGATGATATTCACTTTGGTAATGATAATGTTTATACATGGAACATACAGCTTAATGAACAAGTACCTTTAGATATAATCGCAAATATTGGAATTGGAAAATCAAACCTTAATTTTAGCGAATTAAATGTGCAAAATATAAAAGTTGATACAGGTGTTGGTGACTCAAACATTATTTTAAACGGAGTATATAATTCTCCTATTGATATAGAAATTAAAGGTGGTTTAGGTAATACAGATATTAACCTTAAAGGTGATTTTAATGAAAATGTTACAGCTGACATTCAAGGTGGATTAGGAGATATTGATATATTACTTCCAAAAGATATTGGAGTAAAAGTTGAGGTAGAGTTAGGTCTTGGTGATATTAAAGTTAATGGATTAAAAAAAGTTAGTGAAGACAATGAGAAAATTTATAAGAATGACCTTTATGATAAAAGTAATGTAAAAATAATATTAAAAATTGAAGCAGGTATGGGAGATATTAAATTGAGATAGTTTTTTGATTGAAAGCACTCTTTCTTGGCAATAATTGAGATTATGAAATCTCGAAAATATTGTAAGAAGGAGTGTTTTTTATGGCAATTATCGATCGTACAAGCTACAAACATTACTATTTACTATGATTATTATTTTATTACTATATAAATTTTTTGCTTTATCAAATACATTATCAGTCGTTATGCTAAATTTCCATTGAAAAATTGGACAATTGTTACTACCCAATAGTTTTTATTTGAAAATTTAATTATAAAATTTCATCAATTTAAAACATAATTACTTTTTTTGTGGTACTGATTTCCAATCTTCTAAGAAACGTTTTATTCCTATATCAGTTAAAGGATGCTTAGTCATTTGTACTATAATATTATAAGGTACTGTAGCAATATGTGAACCAAAAAGGGCACTTTTTATAACATGAATAGGCGTTCTAATGCTCGCTGAAATAATTTCAGTTTTAATATTATGCATTTGGAATATGTCTGCTATTTCCTGTATTAAGGTCAAACCTGTTGTTCCTGTGTCATCAATTCTTCCAACAAAAGGACTTACATAAGTAGCACCTGCTCTAGCAGCTAATAATGCTTGTGCTGTAGAAAAAATAAGTGTAACATTTGTCTTTAAATTTTCTTTTGATAATATATTAACTGCTTTCAAGCCTTGTTCTGTCATAGGAATTTTTATTATAATATTTTTATGAATTTTAGCTAAATCTCTAGCTTCAGTTATCATTCCGTCTGCATCTAAAGAAATGACTTCTGCACTAATAGGTCCATCTACAATTGAAGTTATTTCTTCTATGACTTCCTTAAAATCTCTCTCCTCTTTTGCAATCAAGGATGGATTTGTTGTAACTCCACATATTACTCCCATATCGTTTGCTTTACGGATTTCGTCAATATTAGCGGTATCAATAAAAATTTTCATTTTATCCTCCTTTATTATCTTGCCATATAAATTACTATATTTCATCTTGCTAAATTTAATATATGTTTTTAAAAATTTGTTTTTCCTACGATAAATTTACACTATATGACATTGCAGAGAAAATTGTAAATCTCAATTGGATAAAATAAAACCGACCAATATATTTATTACCACAATTTTAACTGCAATCTATCATATAGGAACCTTTTGATAATATTCCACTTTGTCATCCAAAGTTTTTTACTCACTCCTGGTACTATAAGTGCTTAACCGATACCATCATAGGAGGTATTATTAATGAATCAATTTACTAGAATTTGAATATAAAATTTTTTCAAGCTTAGAATCTTCAATTTTAAAAAAATCAAATAAGTTAATGGAATTTTTTGTGAATTTATTTGGAAATTGAGATCCGTAAAGGATTTTATCCTCCGATACATTATTAAATGCTTTTTTTAAAATTTGTACTTCATATTGGTTAGATGTTTCTAAATAAATATTTTCATAATCTACCGCTAAGTCTACACATGAATAACCATAATCAAAACAACCCATATGTAACATTATAAATACTATATTAGGAAATTTTTTAGCATATACAGCCCATTGTTGCGGCATTGACATAGCTCCTATTCCTGTGAATACCTTTACAATTCCATCATGTCTTTCAACTTCTTCTAATATAGCAGTAATTGATTCAGTTGAATCAGGATAATAACCATGTTGAACCGAATCAAATTCAACTCCAATAATACCTGGAAGTTCTAAAGCTCTTTTAGTTTCCTCAAGTGCATTGTCTTCTTTAGGATTAATAACAGCAAATCCTATTAGTCTATCCTTATATTCTTGCACATATTTTGAGATTGTATCATTTTGATCTTTAATAGAAGATCCTTCGAAAGTTGATATAGCTCTAACGTCGATATTATTTTTATTCATATCGTCTATCAATTCTTCTATAGCATATTTTTTAGTAATTTTATTTCTTGTTAAGTGTGAATGAATATCAATAATCATAATAAGCACCTTCTTTTCTATTAAGCTAAGACACCCGCGTATACTCCAATTATACCTACTAACATAGTGGTAAACATTAACACTGTAGGTGAGATATTTTTCTTTTTCATAAGCCAATACATTAATCCTGTGAATAACAATGGTAATAAACCTGGAACTAATCCGTCTAATGTTTGCTGAATACTGATTACAGTATCACCTGCAGAATACTCAATAGGTATAGTTATGTAAACAATGATAGAGATAAATCCACCAACAATTACGTATGCGGCAACCGCTGCCAAGTCTGATAGTTTACTAATCAAACCAGATTTTTGCATTTTATCAACTAGCTTAACACCTTGTTGATAACCTTTAAATACACCTAAATAACGTACACCTAATGATACAATTGACATTGCTAACACAAATAGTATTGGCCATAACATACCACCTTGGCCATTTATAGCAAACGAACACGCAATACCAGCTAATATAGGTCTAGCTGTACCATTTAATAGTGAGTCTCCAAGACCTGCAAGCGGTCCCATCATTGCTGTTTTAACAGCATTAATTGAATCTGGATCAATATCTCCTTCAAGAGCGTATCTTTCTTCCATTGCTGCAGCTATACCTACTGGTATACTAGAAGTAATATCATTTGTTAAGAATAATTCCATATGTCTTTCATAAGCAGCTAATTTATCTTCATCATTATCGTATACTTTTTCAATTACAGGCATCATTGCTTGTGTAAAACCAGCATTTTGTTGACGTTCATAGTTGTTAGCACAACGAATAGTCATTTGATTTAGTAGAACCTTACCTAAATCTTTTTTTGTTAATTTTTTTGATTCTTTTGTCATGATTATGCTGCCCCCTTAGATTCTCTTTCTGCATCTTTTTTAACTACTAAATAATAGTATAGAGAAGTACATATGAATGCTAAAATACCAATACCAATTAAGTTTATTTGTAAGTAAGATGCAAAGAAGAAACCTACAAAGAAGAATGGCCATAAGTGTGTAGATTTAATTGATTTAAGTAATAAGGCGAACCCTACACCACCAATTAATCCACCACCTGCTGCTAATCCTTGTATCATCTTTGGAGGAATAGCATCAATTATATTTAGTACATATTCAGCACCAAAATAAATTGCTAAGAATGTTGGTAAACCATATAATATTGCGTTCATTGCCATTGGCCAGATAGTGTTATTTCTAACAAGTCCTTTTACGTCCAATTTTTCAATACATTTTTCTGCCCTGTGCATAAACCAAACATTAATTGTTGTGTTTTGAATAGTAGTTACTATCTGACCAATTAATGCTACTGGTAATGCAGTTGCAATAGCTAATTCAGTACCGCCACCACCTAATACAGCAAATGCTACTGCTATAGCTGTAGATATAGTTGGATCTAGAGGGTTTGCTGTTCCAACGAAAATTACAGCTAGGAACATCAATTCGATAGTTGCCCCTACAATCAAACCTGTAGTTAAATCGCCCATTACTAAACCTACAAGTGGTCCAATAAAGATTGGTCTAAATATGTGAGTTTGAAAAGTGTGTGAATCGATAAAGCATATTGTTGTAATTAGTGCTACAATTATGCTAGTTAGTAATAAACTCATAGTTTTTTCCCCCATTAATAATATATTTTTAATATTTTTCTAATAATGAACTAACTTTTTGAGATTTATCTGTAGGAATTGATCTTGCTTCTAATTCAATTCCTCTATCCAAAAGGGTTTTTAATGCTTTAACATCGTTTTCATCTACCCATATATAAGGTAATAATGATTTTTTGCCCTTTTTCATACCAATGTTACCGACATTGACTTTACTAAATTCAAAACCTAAATCTAATAATCTAAGAATACTTTCTGGACTCTTAGCAATCATTAACACATTTACATCTGATTCGTCATTTTTAATTTTATTAACCGTATCTTCTAATGATAAAATTTCCAATTGTACACCACTAGGAGTAGTCATTTTTAATAAAGATTGTTGGAATTCATCCGCAGCGGCTTTATCATCAGCTACAATAATTTTAGAAGCATGAGCATTTTCTATCCATGTAGTAACAATTTGACCATGAATTAATCTTTCATCGATTCTAATTAAGTTTATTTTCATTATTTTTCTCCTTTGTTATTTATTAGGATCTTCAAAGAATCCAGCAGTATTTAACAAATTACTATTAACATATTCTTTAATTTGTGCATTAGTACACGTATCTTTTTGCATTGATATTTCAATTAGCATTGGTAAGTTTATTCCATAAAGTACGCAAACATTTTTGTTTTTCATACTTAGAAGTGCAGAAACATTATATGGGGTTCCGCCCATAATGTCACAAAGAATTAGTATATCTTTGCCATCCGCTTCATCAATATGTTTTTGAATTTTTTCTGTAAAAGTTTCTATCGAATCTTGAGTTTGAAATGATTCGAAATACATATCTTTCTGTTTTCCTATAATCATTTCTAAAGAATTCATAATACCTTTTGCTAGGTCTCCATGAGATGCAATTATTGTTTTCATTATTTCCCTCTTCTTTCCCAAAGTCTTTCAGCATTTTTATAAAAAATATTTTCTAATTGTGCTTCAGATAGCTCCATTTCATAGAATTTTTCAATTTCAATGTTAGTTATTTTATATGGCCAGTCTACTCCAAATACAACTCTTTCAGATCCTAAAGTGTCTATAGCTTTCTTTAAAACTCCAACTTCCATTTGTCCACTTGTTTCAACAGAAACATTAGGTAAGTCCTTAACCGCTTCTATTGTACTATATCCAAACTCGTAGTATCCTATATGTGTAAATACAAATCGTATATTTGGGAATGCTTTTGCATATTGAGCCCAAACATACGGAGTAGATATAGGTGCTGTCCCTACGTGCATTTGAACATGTACACCATAATTTTCAATTTCCTCAAAAATGTCGTATAATTGGCGACAGTTATCAGGATAGTAACCATGTTTCCAAGAATGAAATTTAACTGCGTTCATACCATATTCGCCTACACAAAGTTTTATTTCTTCAATTGCATCTGCTGATTTAGGATTAATAAATGCATATCCTTCAATAAATTCAGGATATTCAAGCATTGCATTATGAACTAAATCGTTCTGTTCTCTAATAGATATTCCAGATAAAGAACTAATACCAACTTTTGAAATACCGTATTCCTTCATCTCATTGACCAATTGAGTCGGTGTATTTTTTTCACCGGAACTAGTTTTCCCTAGATGTGAGTGAACATCATAAATTTTCATATTCTTCACCTTTTCTTGTTTTTATCTAAATCTGTTTACAACATCCATTAATGCTTTGGCTCTTGCTTCATCAACTGGGTTCCACCATACACCATCTACTTTTAATGAACTACCTACAATTGCTCCGTCAATAAATGGTAATAATTCAGCAGCGTTTTCAGCTGTTAATCCACTACCTACCAATACTGGTAATTGGGTATTTTCTTTAATTCCTTTAACTTCAGATAATGGTGTAGCATCGCCTGTTCTACTGCCTGTAGCAATTAACATATCTGCATCATAGAAAATATTATCTCTTGTTTGTTCTTCAAGACTTCTATCAGCTACAATTGAGTGAGAACCATGCTTTACATGAACATCTACCATAACTTTTAAATCATCAGCCATAATTGATTTTTTAAATCTCATAGCTTTTGCAGATTGTCCATCCATTAAACCTTCATTCGCTACATAAGCATTAACCCATTGATTACATCTAACCCAAAAAGCACCCGTTGCTTTTGCTGTTGCCATCGATGGTATTACAGCATTAGCAAGATAATTAATACCAAATGGTAATTTAACTTCTCTAGTTACTTCTTGCACTAATACTGTTAATGCTGCAACTGTATCATATCCAATATCTTCTGGTCTTGAGAATGGAATATCCCATGCATTTTCGAACATCAATCCATCTACTCCAGCTGCTTCTAATGCTTTAGCATCGGCCATAGAGAACGCGATAATCTCTTCCATACTTTCTCCATTATATCTTGGTGATCCAGGTAATGCTTTTGTATGAATCATTCCTATAATCGCTTTTTTCTTCCCAAATATTTTTTTTATTGAATTCTCTTTTTGTGGTAAAATACCTATTCCATTCATTTCTTTGCTCCTTTTGTCTACATATTTTGATTTAACTTAACTTTAAATTTATATTTATCAGCTTTGTAATACATTTTAACAAATTCTACTGGATAATTATTTTTTGAATACGTTACACGTTCTTTATAAAATATAGCTCTAATAGTATTTAAACTTAGTTGTCTGCTGATAAATTCATTTGCTATCATTGCTTCTATAGTTTCTTCTGCAGATACTAGATTAATTTCTACATTACTGAATTCTTTATATAAAGATGTTGAATGACCAAATTTAGTAATACCAATTTTTTCTCCAATATCGAAAGGTATATAAGCTTCGTGATAACCAATAATTTCATTATCAATTAATCTCAACCTTTTCAAACAATAAATTACTGTTCCAACTTCAACATTTAAGGCTTTAGCAACATCAATTTCAGCAGAAATTGCTTTAATATCTAAAATAATCGATCTTATTTCTTTTCCTTTTTGCATCATGTCATCAGAAAACGAAGTAATTTTGTTTAATTCAATGCTGCCTCTTGGATCTTGAACCCTACAACTCTTACCTTGTTGTTTTAAGATATAACCTTTTTCACTCAATTCTTTATAGGCTTTTCTAATTGTCGCTCTAGAAACACCTAAATCTCTTTGTAATTCTGATTCAGAACATAAGAAGTCTCCTTGTTTTAAAGTACCACCTACTATTAGGTTCTTAATTTCTGTGTAGATTTGATAATATAAAGGAACTCTCGATTCCTTATCAATTTTTATTGGATACATATTTATCTTTTCACCCTTCCGATATCTTGCGTACTAGTACCATACAAGTATAGCACTTGTACGCATACATGTCAATTTTTTTGTTGAATTTTCAATTAATAATTATATCACATTTGATATATCTTATATTATTTGTAAATTAGTGACTTCTTTCAAAGAAATGAAAGAATTAAGGTGTTGATTCATTAATATCAATATAATATGTATACACTATGATCAATGTGATGTAAAAATAATATCGAAAATTAATTCAGTATTTGAGATTTTAAATTGAAATAATAGTTTTGTTTATGAGTATTTATTATTGGTTATTTTTTAAATAAATGACTATTATAGTCATTCGTTTTTTAGTATATCGATTAAGTGTTATAGCTTTTTATAATTAAATATTTAAGTAGAAATAAGTATTTATCTGTATTATACTATTAATATACTGCTTTATTGAATATAAAACACTATAATCCAATAAAACGAAAATCTGCGATTCAAATATTCTAAAGTAAGACCTAAAAAATATTTTGAGGGAATCTATATGAAAGTAATTAATAAAAAACTTATTTCTATTTTACTAATTTTCCTAGGTATAACAATTATGTTATATCCTAAAATGAGGGAAAAATACATAACCTATAAACAAAATAGACTCATATCTCTTTGGGGAGAAAATTTGCAAACCATAGATACAAATATAACAAATGAAAATAACATATCAAATAATGATATTTTAGAAAATAACACATTAATTTCTATTGAAGATGAACTTGCTCGAGAAATATTGTTAGATAAAATTTTTAACACTAAATTAAAGAATGAACAAAAAAAGTTACAAGAAGAAGAACGAAAAAAAAAGGAAGCTATTTTAAAAAAACGCCAAGAATTTATTGATTCACATATGGAGGGTATGCTAAAAATTGATAAAATATCATTATCTTTACCTATTCTTAAAGGAGCTACAAAAGAGAATTTAAATCTTTCAATTGCTAGTATAGATGGTACAGGCAAACCTTGGAATAAAGGCAATTATGCTATAGCTGGGCATAGGAGCCAAACCTTTGGTAGAAACTTCAACCGTCTTGATGAGCTAGTTATTGGAGATTCTATAGTTGTTGTTGATGTGGATAATAATTGTTTCTCATATATTGTTAAACAAAAATTAATAGTCAATGCTGAAGATGTATGGGTATTGAACAATACAAAAGATAAAAAAGAAATCACACTAATTACTTGCCATCCATTATACGCAAAGCATCCTCCTACCAGATTAATTTTAAAAGGTGAAATGGTCGAATAAACAAATATACATTTTGGTATTGTTGTTAATATAGTTCTAAATACCTACTGTTATTAATATGAAAAAAATGGTATAATTGAAATATAAAAATTTAATATTTTTCAAGTTGAAAATCTTTTCAACGATAATGGCAAATCAAGTGAAAACTTGAGACGCAAAGCTATAGGGTCTTCCATACTTATGTATGATGACAGCCAGTTACCGAAAGGAGAGATTATTTTGTTTAAAAAAATAATTTTTATAGTACTTACTATCCTTTTAACATTCAGCCTTTCTTACGCTGATGATAATTATTTTGACTTATCTGAAGTTAATAAGGGCTTATTGAAAGTTAATTTTGAAAATACTGAAAACAAAAAAATTAAAATAATGGTTCAAAAAGATAACAAAAAATCTTTTTATGATCTTAAAGCCCCTAGTCAATATCCTCTAAACTTTGGAAATGGTGAATATGTAGTAGCTATTTTAGAAAATACTACTGAAAATAAATATAAAAGTGTTTCTGCTAAAAAAATTAATGTTAATATTGCTAATCCTACACAAGTTTATTTGAATCAAAGTCAAATGCTCAACTGGAATGAAAATACGGAAGCTATTAAAAAAGCTAAGAATTTAACAAAAGAATTGACTACGAATAAAGAAAAAGCAATTGCAATACATGATTATATAGTAAAAAACTTTAAATATGACAATGATAAAATTAACTCAATTGAAAACAGCTATACCCCTAATTCTGAAACTACTTTTAAGAGTAAATCAGGTATATGTTCAGACTTTGCTAGTCTTTATGCTGTTATGTTGAGAAGTGTCAATGTCCCTACTAAATATGTTAAGGGAAATAAAAATGATATAGACACCTACCATGCTTGGAACCAAGTATATTTAGAAGATAGCAACAAATGGGTTACAGTTGATATTACATATGATAATACTTTGTTTAATAATAAAACAGACTACTCCTTTGAGAAAGACTCTAGTGAGTATACTATAAATAGTGAATACTAAAAAAGCAAGCAATAGAATTCCCCCTATAGCTTACTTTTTCATTTTATATTTTTTAAATTTTATAGCTTAAATTTTTTAACAAAACATTGCAAATTCATAAAAAGCCCTACTAAAAGAATTGCTAGACCAAACAAATAGTAAAAGTATGGTCTACCTTCACCAGTTTGAGGTAATATCTTTATTGTGCCTTGAGGTATTTCCTCATCTGGAACTTCAACTTCTATAACCAATTCATTTCCTTCTTCATCCTTTACTATAACCTTAAATTTATCAGGTCCATTGTATCCATCCTCAGGTATATATTTAACATTACCATCGTCATCCTGTGTAACTGTTCCATAATCAGGCTGTTCAACTATTTCTACTACTTCTTTGTCCTTTGGAGGTATATATGTTGATCCACCATCTTCATCCTTAATAATTTCACCTATATCTTCAGGTGTTTCATCTGGCTTCGGTTCTGGTTCAGGTTCTGGTTCAGGTTCTGGTTCAGGTTCTGGTTCTGGTTCTGGTTCTGGCTCAGGCTCTGGTTCAGGCTTATCTCCGCCACCTGAAGATTTTCTTCTGACAGTAACTGTACAAGTATCTGATTTTTCCTGAGTTTCATCACTTTCTACAGTTACAATATTCACAATTTTTCTGTTACTTAGATCCTCTTCTTTAACAACATATTTTAGTTTAAATTCTTTACTTTCATCTGCTGCCAGTGATGAAATATTTCTATCTAGTTTTATTTTTTTATCCTTAATGGTTATACCATGTAAATCAACACTACCCTTGTTTGTTACTATGATTGTATACTCAACTGTATCTCCAACATAATATCTAGTCTTATCTGCTTTCTTTTCAACTTCTAAATCCGCTATATACACCTCTTCACTTTCTGCTGATTTTTCACTGGTGTAGGTGCTTTTTCCTGATACTATATTTTTAATAGGTTTAGTATTTCCTGTTGGTGATATATCTGCTTTTGATACCTTGTAAACAAGTCTAAAGGTTTTAGACTCACCCTCTTGTAAGTCAGTAATTGATGGATTATCATCAATTATTGAAAGTAACATATTTTGCTCTCCCTTTGAACTTGTAAGCATATCCTTTGTTATTTCAACATTCTTTAACACATCTTCATCAGTATTGGTAAGAGTTATCGTGTATTCAATTTCATCTCCTATGTTTGTAACTATTTTATCGCCTTTTAACTTACCATTTTCTACTGTTGGTTCTTCCCCATTTATTTTAGTAACTGCTTTTTTAATATCAAGCCCTTTAAAGCTAACTTCTGCATCATCTTTTACTTCATATCTAATATCTTCATGAGTTAAAACTGCTGTATTTGTAAAAGGATCACTTTCATTTCCAGTCACAGTATACTCTGTATTGTAATCTGCACTTTCTCCTTCTATTACTACACTTTGACCCTTTAAAATAGAAGCTATAGAATAATCTAGTTTTAACATCTCGTCTTTTACAGAAACATTCTGTAAATCTACGCTACCATCGTTATAAGCAACTATTTTATATTTAATAGTATCACCTATTTCTACTCCAAAGTCCTCTTGAGATGAAACAGCTATAAATTTATCAGTACCTTTCTTTTTGAGTTCTGATATTGTTTTTTCTATACGCAAGGCAGCTATTTGTACTGGCACTTCAACTACTTTATAAGGAGCATTAGGGTCATCTTTGTCCTTAAGTTCATTTGCCCAAATTTTAAGAGTATTCATTATTGGGTTAATAGTTTTATCATCGTCAACAACTGTATATATTGCATTAAATTCATAATGCTGACCTCTTTCAAGTTTTTTTATTGTTACAGTATTTCCTGTGACTGTTACATTAAGATCTTCTTCTATGTCAAACTCTATATTGTTATTTTTCATTATATCTTCTAGTTTAATATTATGAAGCGGTACTGTTCCTTCATTTTTTACCGAAATTTTATATGTTATTTTCTCTCCTACATTTACAGGATTTGTCGGTAAAATTGGATCATTAAAATTAATATCACTTCCTAAAAGCGGTTTGAAATTGACAGCTTCTTTTTTAATACTTAATTCAGCTTTACCATCTATTATTTCTGGTATTAATCCTAAATCAATGTCCTGACGTATTTTATTTGAGCTTGAAAGTTCAATAACATCTGTTTCAGCTGTTATATATTCCCCTTCTTTTTCAACATTATCAGTATTTACATCAGAATCATCTTCCGTTCCTATGCCTTTTTGAGTTATGTCATAATAATTTGGAACATAAAATTTTACGATATATTTCTTGTCTAATGTTAAACCTGGGAATGAGTAGTATCCCGGATCTCCAATTCCTTTGTCACTTTCACTGTCACTATATTTAGGACCGCTTCGTGTTTCTTCTATCAATTTTTTTTCTTTTATTGTTCCATCACTATCTACTTCTACTTCATAAAGTTTTACCTTTATACCATTAATTCCAGCACTTTCATCATCATAACCATCATCTTGGAGTCCATTTTTATTTTTATCAAACCATACAAAATTACCTATTTCACCTTTGTCTGGCTGCTCTTCTTGTGATTTTTTAAGCTTGATACCAGCTTTAGGACCTTCTGTTATCAAAAGCCACCTTTTTTTATTATTAATATTATTTTTTTGTATATACACACTTGCAGTATTCCATGCAGGTTCATCATATTTTATTTCATCTACAATTTCATCATCAACAACAGGTGTTTTCATGTTCCATTGGAGATTAATTTTTCCTCCTGGTTCTAATCCCTTGTTATTTGAAAAATTAGAAATTATAAATTTTATTGCTTGTATTCTTGTTTCATCTGTTGGTATTTCACTAAACCAGTTTGCATCTTGGGTTCCTATTATGTTTTTATTATTATTGTCAGTACCACTACCATACCTTTCTGGGTCAAAAGCTGTGCTAAACAATACTTCAACATCTGCTTTAATTGGATTACCTAATTCATCAGTACCTATTTCAATATTCTTATCAGGTCTAGTTGGATTTGTAGAACTACCAAGCATATCTTCCTTTATGAGAAAATATGGTCTCCATCTTGTATTTCTTTTGTCATCTATAGAAACTAATGTATCACCAATGTATGGAAGTATGTCAACCACTTCTATCTCTGACCCGTAGACATTTCCTTTGTTCTCTATTTTTATTCTATAGTCAACTGAACCTCCTGGAGCAGTTTCACCAGTTGGTTCATCATGACCTTCTGTACAATTACTAAAATCATCATCTAACGATCCCTTTACCCATTTGGTTACTGTAAATTCATCTATTTCCATTACGTAAATATTAGCATGTTTACCTTCTAAATACTGCTTTGTACTTTCATTATTATCAATGTCGCCATCGATTTCATCTTTTCTTAGTGGTAATATTTTATTATTATCAATTGCTTGAGATATATAATCTAAACTAAAACTATCCCAAAAATCTTCTTGAACTTCTGCACCACTTGATAAATACAGCATATTAGTATGCATGCCACCTAATGCAGTTTCTTTTATTTTTAAATTGTACTCAATTACTATACTATTACCTATTTCAAGATCATTTTTTAAAGACCATGTTAATAGTGTTCTACCATCTATTTCTCCATCTGTATTAAGGTATTCTTTTTCTTCAAACACAAAATCATCTATAGGAATAATATTGCCTTCTGTTTCTGATTCTTTCAAGATTTTAATACTTTCTATACCCTCATATTTAAATCCTCTAGGTACCACATCTATTATTATAGGTTTTATAAAAGGTCCTGTTCCAAAGCTTCCATCATTTTTTACTTCAATTTTAAATTTGATTATCGATGATGGACTGTGTTGTGTGTTTGCCTGTCCATCCAACTTTGTCTTCTTTAACAAAGAAATCCATGGTGTATCTATTAGCACTCTATATGAAATAGAGTCTTTTTTTTCATCACCATCTCTGAGCTCAGTATAATAATAATGCCAGTACTTAAAGTTTAAACTAGCTGAATTAGTAACCAAATCCCCATGATTAGCATTGGCATTTATCTTACCAATTAACTTAATACTATTATCATCAGATAATTCAAATCCTTTTTGAATTTTATTGTATTCTATCTTTATTGCTTCAAGATAAATACTTACATTATCTATCCCTAATTCAGTAAAATCTATTTCTTCTTTATCTACTTGATAAGCATCCCAATCTGCTGAGTTACTCTTTTTATATTTTAATGTAACATTTCCAGCACTATATGATGCACCTAAATTTATTTTTTCATAATTCATTTTATTAGGTAATACTTTATAATCTTTTCCTTGTACATCATTACCTATATCTATTACTACATTTTCCATATCATAATGACTTGACGGATTGCTAAACTTTATCTTATAATTCACATAATCATCACGATCAAAATGCTTGTCCCCAGTAAGGATATTATTTGATTGTTCAGTATACCCTTCAATACTCAAATCAAGAGTTGGATTAGGTTTACTAGGTGCTCTGAACTTTGTAGTTACAGTTGCAGTATCTGTATCAACATAATCTGAACCGTTTTTAAATAACTTCCCTGGTGTAACATTTTCTGCTATGGCTTTATTTATAAGATTGCTACCAGGTATTACTCCTATGACACTTCCTTCATCACTTAAATCTTTTAAATATCTCAATCTAATTTTTAATGTTTTACCTCGATTAGCAGAAATATTTGTAAGATGCCACGTTATAGTTTTTGCTTCTTTGTTAATGACTCCTGTAGGATAGCCATCTGGAAACTTAATACTATCATAATCTACATAATCAGGTAGTTCATCTACTATGGTAGCATTTTCAATATCTAGATTATTAATGCCTCCATTTGAAGCTTGTAATCCAATTGTATATTCTATATAATCTGTTTTATCATTATCTTTATCTTCATTTCTAAGATAATATGTTTGAGATGAAGCAGATTTTGTTATATACCAATACTCAGTAGATTCTACAAATTCAGTTTGTACCTTATCTCTCTTATCTGCCATTTCAATATCAACATTATCAGCAGTATTTTCTGTTTTTTCATAGTTAATAGTATTTATAACTTCAGTTTTGCCTACCCATACTTCATTATCTCCATGATTTGAATCTCTATCTATAGTATATTCTACCGTAACTGTTCTAGTTGGATTTTGACCTACTTTTACATCTTTAAGTAGCCAAGTCACACTATTATTTGCTTCATCATAAACCCCACCATCAGCTGAAGGTATATATTTTGCTTCATCAGGTAAATGTTCAACTAATTTTATATCTCCCAAGTCTGAATTTCCTTCACCAACAGTTTTTACTCCAACAGTATACGAAACTTGTTTTGTTTCAATATTCGGATCTTTAGGTATAATCACTTCACGAATATAAAGTCCTTTTTCTTCATTATACTCAGTTTCATCTCTATATACTTCCCAATATGCTGTTGAATTAACGAATCTTGTAGATGCACTTGCAGAAAGCGTCTTAAAATATATCAAGCCATCACTATCATCATAATAAAAATATGCTCCTATAACACTTACACTATTTTTATATTCTCCTCCTGATATACCAACAACACCTTCAAGCCTATCTTCAATTGGGTATTGCACTGTATAGGTTATGTCTTTAGAAGTATTTGCACTAAGTTCATCTACTATAAATATAAGCTTGTTTTCATCTGCTTTATACTCATGTGAATCAGCTCCCGAAACATTTTTAATCTCAATACCATCTACGGGTTTATTATCTTCTAAACTTATAATTTGATCTTCTAATTTTACATCCTTTAGGCTGACATCACCACCTCTAAGAGTTATAGTGTACTCTACATCTAAATATTTTTTATTGATATCTTTAGGAATGATGATATTTGATTGTGTCACATTCTTGGTAATCTCCCAGCTTGGTCCAACAATTAATGTAAGAGTTTTAGATTCACTGGTACTAATTTGAGGGTCAGCATCTTTATCGTATTTTCCATTAAATACTGCTTTGTCAGATATGATTTCTGCTTGATTAGGCTTTGTGCTGGGACTTGGAACATTTAATTCTATTTTTATTGCTCCTGTTAAACCTTTTGTTATTTGGTTTCCCTTATTAAATTTATAAACAATTTTATTACCATCACGTTGTCCCTCTATATTCTCAGTTTTTAAATTCAAGCTTCCAAAATCCAAATAATCAGGTTTTGTATAAGTTAGTTCTACATCTTTAAGTACGCCATTAGCAGGCACAATAACCGAATACTCCAATCTTACTGTAATTGAATCGCCGGGTTGTATCTCTTCAATATCAATTTCATCTTCATCATCAGTTTTAAAAATCGATTGATTTACTGTTAAGTACTTACTTTCTTCAATAGGTACTTCAGCAAAAACACCTGCATTAAAAATAGGTGAAATTAGCTGTAACAACAAAACAAAAATAGTTAATAAGCTTATGTAATAACGCTTATTTACTTTGTAAAAACACTTCATTTCATACCCCCTTTTGTCTTTTAGGTATCATTAAAGATTTAAGCATAATCTTTAACTCAACCCGTTAACTTTATAAATTTTATATAAAAACCTTGCTACATGTAAAAAGGTAGCAAAGCTCTTGAGCAAAAATTTGAAAATGATGTCAATGGACATTTCAACTGTCATTTTTTAATATGCAAATTTATTAAGGCTTGTTCATAACACTATGTTCTCTACTCACAAATCATTAATTTATTATGATACTAACTTCATATCTTATATTATTTCTATTTATTTTGTTTAGCTATCCTACATAATTTATCCATTAATCAATATGTAAATTTATGCTTCTAATATGAATTTTTCTTTATCTCCACTATCTAGAAATATTTTATCAACCTATTCATTGTAGAGTATTATGTATTTAAAATTTCCTTGTTTTATTTTCAAAAAATAAACTTACGAAACGTATTATACCATAATTGTTCTTATATAACAATTGATTTGAGCCAGTGGTAATCGATTGCTAATAGATTTTGAATCACTGTAAGAGCTCTGCAGACGCTCAATGTTTATCTTGTATATCTAAAAATTTCAGTTCATTTGATTCTATACTACCATAAATACTTTTATGTTTACTTAAAAAAATCTTAAAGATTTATTATAAAAAAAAATTTAGAAATCAGTTCCTTGATTTCTAAATTTTTATATAAAATATACTACCTTTATTCAATTCACTTTTTACCCAAATTTGTCCATTATGTTTATTAATAATTTCTTTCGTTATATAGAGCCCCAGCCCAAAAGATTCTTTATTTACACCTTTATTCTTACCTTTATAATACCTTTCAAAAAGATAAGGTATATCTTCTTTTTGTATACCTATTCCATTGTCTTCAATAAATATTTTTACTTGCCCATTATCTAAAAGGTTTGTTCCGATTTTAATAGTTCCATTTTGCTTACTGTATTTTATTGCATTATTTATTAAATTTTCAATGGCTCTGTACATTTTTAATCTATCTACTTCCTTAGGTTGATTTATATTTGAATCTAAGTTTATAAATACATTAATATTTTTCTTTTTAAAATTCAATTCCATATCTAAAACCATATTATTAATTAATTTATTAATATCAACCTCTTCTTTTAATAATGTAATCTTATTATCTTCTAGTCTTGCTACTAAAAAAAAGTCCTCAATAAGCTCGTTTAAATATTTTGTTCTTTTATAAATTCTTTCTATGTACTTATCTTTATCCTTTTGCTGTTTTACATGACCATCAATTATAGCTTGTGTATATCCCAATATAACTGTAATAGGTGTTCTTAAGTCATGGGATATATTTGTCATAAATTTTGTAATCTCTTTATTAGCCTTTTCTACATCCTTTTTAGCTTTTAATAGCTGTATAAAAGTATTATATAAATAATATACGACTATAGATAATAGACTTATAAGAACAATGACTATTATAGTCAACTTCTTTTCTTTATAATTTGTCTTTGGTATAACTAAAGCTTTTTCGTATAATTCATCTTGATTTATATTTTCTATAGTTTCATTTATAATATCACATAAAGGCTCTAACCCTTTTCTTACTCCAACCATTATTGGATTCTTATTTTTTATTTCCCCTATTATTTTTATATTTCTATATATGTTTTGTTCTGTATAATATGTATACACAGGTATTTCACAAATCGTATAATCTGCTTTTTTTTCATCAATATATTTTATTGCTTCTTTTGCATTCTTCACTAGCGTAATTTTAGAATTAGAATTTTCCATTAGTAAGTTGTCTACTGTCCAATAGCCTTTTGCAGCTACAAATGTCTCATCTCTAAGTATTTTTAAATTATTGGCTACTTTAGAATTATCTTTATGACCTAAAATAACTAGTGTTGTTTCTATATATGGTTTAGAAAAAATTATATTTTCAGCTCTTTTTTTAGTAAAAGATACAGTTGGAAGAATATCAACTTTCTTAGTATAAATATTATTTAGCATATCATCCCATGTTTCATTTTGAATATTTTCATACAATTTAAATTTAAGTCCTGTAAATTCATGTACCTTTCTAAGCACTTCTGTACCTAACCCTTTTAGATGGCCATCTTCATCAAGATATTCTATAGGAACATAATCTTTTGCTAATCCTACTTTGAATACTGTATCTTTATTAGCATCTATCCATTTTAATTGTTCTGCAGTAAATATATCCCTTCTTATATTCTCATTACCTTCTATATATACTTCTTCATATTTTTTAGGCTGACAAAATACTATTATAGAAATAATAATTATTATTAAAATTATCATTAAAATAAAAATTCTAACTTTTTTCATTTTCAAAACCTCTTAACGTCATAATATAAATGAATCTATTAATGTTGAATTATAAACTATATTTAGATATACTATAAATAATATCATAAGAATTTAGATTTTTCATTAAATTAAACTACTAATAAGGTGATCATATTGACTAATTATAACATCCTCGTTGTTGATGATGATGAAGATATATTGGAAATTATTTGTATTTATCTTAGAAATGCTGGATATACCGTCTATACTGCTAGTAGTAGTACAGAAGCCTTAGAAAAAATTAAAAATAATACCTTCCATTTAATTATACTTGATATTATTCTTCCTGACTATGAAGGGACTAAGCTTTGTGAAAATATTAGGCAAAACATATATTGTCCAATTATATTTATAAGCTGCATTGATGATGAAGAATATATTCTGAAAGCTCTTGATATAGGTGGAGATGACTATATAAGGAAACCCTTTAACTCAAATGAACTCTTAGCAAGAGTTAAGGCTAATTTAAGAAGAGTAAATTATGATCAATGTTTAAATAAACTGCAAGATGAAAAAATACATATTAATAATCTTACTATTGATATAAATAATCATATAGTTTTAAAGAATAATAAAAAAATATATTTTTCTCCTATAGAATTTAATATTCTTTTATTTATGGTTAATCATCCAAATAAAATTTTAAGTTATTCTGAAATATATGAACATGTATGGGAAAATGACAGCATAGGAGATACAAGAACTGTAATGGTTCATGTAAGTAAACTAAGAAAAAAATTAGAAGAGGATACTCAAGATAAATATATTGAAACAGTAAAAAAAATGGGCTATAAATTTATAACAAATTAGAAACACATTATCAGCATTTGTAATGACGTAATAAAGTGATGCTATCATATAATATTTATATCTTGCTTTTATCCAATATAATTGGCTAAAGAACTTAAAAAAATTTTTGGGGACTACCTGTCCCCAAATTTTCAATCACTCCCAAAATTAATCAGTTTTAGATATTTTATACTGCCTTTTATACCTTTAGTCCTTTTAAATATTCATTGTAGTAAAATCAAAAAAATATTTTATAATTCACTTAGCAATCCTCCTAAAGTAAATACCGTTTATTAACTATTTCCTACCACTTATCTGAATTGAATAGAAATTCTATCAAGTTAATACTATAATTAAACCATATTGGAGGTGTTAATTTAGTGAAAATTGATATCGATATCAGTGAAAAATACAAAGAAGTTAATATTATTATTAGAACAAAAGAAGTTAATAAAGAAATAGAACAATTGATTAATAATATAAAATTATCTAGTAAAAAAAATATTATTGGCAAGTTAGAAGAAAAAATTTATATATTGGACTTATCTGAAATTTATCGCTTTTATGGAGAAAACAAAAAAATATATACTGAAACAAAAAACGGAAAATTTGAAATCCAAAACAAACTATATGAACTTGAAACAGACTTAAATGGTACTAGTTTTGTTAGGATTTCTAAATCTGCAATTGTTAATTTTGATAAAGTATATAATATGGAAATGTTCTTCAACGGAACAATGTGTGTTAATTTTGACAATGGTAAGCAAGAAATAGTTTCAAGAAGATATGTCCCTAAAATAAAACAATATTTAGGAATTGGAGGTAAGTAATATGAAATATCTAAAACAAATATTAAAAAAAGGCTTATTAGGTATGCTTATAGGTGCCTTTATCAATCAGGTAATTTCTATAGGTTTTATCACTGGAAAAACAATAACAGGAATAGATCCTAATCTATTTATTACGCAATTTTTTATATCAACCATATTAGGTTTTTATATAGGAGTTATATCGTTATTTTTTTATATAGAACACTGGAGTTTATTGAAACAAACTCTTACTCATCTTTTTGCTTTGAGCATTGTATATTTTCCTATAACAGTAATAGCAAAATGGATGCCTTCAGATACTATTAGTAGAATAACCTTTGTCATAATTTACATCTTAATATATGTGATTATATGGATTATATGTAAAACATATTGGAAAAACAAAATAAAACAATTTAATGCTGCACTCAACAAAAGAAAACAATAATATAGCTTAAATATTCAAAAATAACTTAAATTTTATTCAATTAAGAGGCTGACTAATTGTCTTTTAGACAGTCTCTTTGAGTTATATAGTATCATGATATTTAAGTAATTCTTTCAAAACTATAGTCTCCCTTTGTAGCCAACTATTTCTATCATCCTCACTCTTTTTAAAGTTTTCTTCATTACTTTGTATTGCTCTATTTATATCAATCCATACAGGGTAAAACCCCAACTCTGCCTCATAGTCATCCAAGTTTAGGGCAGTTTGCTCGTCAGAAATTTCACACAAATAGTAATATGAAACCATTTCAAAAACAGAATTAACATCATAATCATCCATTTTTCTTTGTGTAATTACACCTATCCTATTTTTTATATCCTTAACTATATAACCTGTTTCTTCTCTCACCTCTCGTTTTAATGTTTCTTCATGACTTTCATCATTTTCTACTCCACCGCCTGGAAATTTATAATCACATTTATTTGTCCCTACCATAAGTATTTTACCGTTTTGAAAAACAACTGCTCTAATAGCCTTCCTATAATTTACATTCATTTTTTTATCAACCTCTTTTAAACCCAATGCATAGTTAAAAATCATCTATAACCACCCTTTACTCTTTAATATCATATGACTAATTAACAGCAGAATATTTTTCACTGCAAAACATTACTTTATATAAAAGATTTTCAGTGTACTATTTAAGATGCTATAAATATCTCTAATACATTATATTGTCTCATTGACCCACGTCCATAAAAAGAAAATTTTTTTTATAAGTTTATTAAAGTACTTATATCTTAAGTCTCCTAAAATAATAGAAAAATTTTATCTACTATTTCATTATTTCTAACGGTTCTCTAATATAGTTTCTAATACCATACCTCTCTTCGTGTTCCTTTAGCAATTCTTTTATCAATTCATCTGAATCCTTAATCTTTTCAAGCTTTTCTAAATCGATTCCTTGACTAAAAGGGCAAACTGAAAGGCATACACCACAATCTGTTCCAATACTACGCCATATAGAATAACATGCTTCCTGTTTTATATACCAACGTTTCTTTCCATTCTCGATTACTGATGGCTGATCAGAAATTGCTTTTCCCGGGCAAGTTTTTGAACATTTATTACATATTTCACAAAAGTTTTTTACTCCATAATCCGAAGGCTCATCTGGTATTAAAGGTATATCAGTTGTAACAACAGACATTCTAATTCGCTGACCATATTTTTTTGATATTACTAATCCATTACGACCCATTTCTCCAATACCAGCATCTTGCCCCACAATTGGTACAACTACTTCATAGTTGCCATCTATATTAGCTCTTGCATCATAACCAAGTGATTTTATATAATATGTCATCCACAATGCAATAACAGCACAATCCACATATCCTTTAGTAACTGCAAACATTTCTTCCATTTGTGGTGCACGATTAATCATGTCTTTGTCCATTTCAACTGCTATAACCAGACCATATGGATGTGTATTTTCTACATTCTTACCATAATCTTTTAAGGGTCTTCCTAATGTTGAATAAAAGTGTTCTGGCTTCATCTTTGCAATTCCAACATCAACAGCACCTAAAAAACGACATAGCTTTTTTAATTTAATTGATATTTCTTTTGGTTCGAGATCAATCTTTTTTCCTTTTGGTGGACCTTCAACAAGTTTTTGAAAATCAGAAAGCATCATAAAACCAGCATCAGCAAAGGGACTATTTATTGGATTAAATGTTGCT
The DNA here is from genome assembly GCF_001559865.1 of Abyssisolibacter fermentans. NCBI lineage: Bacteria > Bacillati > Bacillota > Clostridia > Eubacteriales > Clostridiaceae > Abyssisolibacter > Abyssisolibacter fermentans. Next base: position 33,095 of record NZ_LOHE01000035.1, on the reverse strand, counting down.
GTACCTTCTGAATTGATATTAGGTTTTTTTCTAATTTCATCATCGATCTCTTTATGTTCAGGAAATTCTTTATAATAATCTTCATAAACTTTAGAACCTTTTTCATAACTCATCCTAGCAAACATAATAGTTCTACCATCAATTTTTGACATTTAAAACAATCCTCTCCTCTACTATGATTTCATTTATAAATTAGCTGTTTAGTACTCCGTATTCAGATAGGTATATATCACATATATCATTTGCAATATTTACTTAACTAACTTGGTATTATCCACATCAATTCACTTCTACCTGTTTAAATTATATAACACTATTACACTTTTACTTATTATAATAAATTATATCATGTTTTTTTATATCAGGGTAATATCTTAATACGCATATTGTCATATGACTTTCTATTTGGTATATAATTTTAATACAATCCACTCTTGATTAATTTTAAATTACGTGATATACTAGCCGTTGACAAAATAAATTTAGTTGTAGGTGTTAATATGAAAAATATTAGAAATTTAAATAAATTAAATTTAACTATATTCCAATTTAGATAGGGCTGTTATCTCATTATAGATACAGCCCTTGTGAGAATGCTTAATAAGGGTTGTATCTATACTTGGAATATATTTTATAGACCATATAGGTGCATTTTACCTATATGGTCTTTTTGTATTTACACTCAACTTTAGACATAAGGAGGAATTGTTATGAATAATAGAGAATCTTTCTCTGGTAAATTAGGATTTGTTCTATCTTGTATAGGATCAGCAATTGGTCTGGGTAATATTTGGATGTTTTCGTGGAGACTTGGACAATATGGTGGAGCTGCTTTTTTAGTACCTTACTTATTCTTTGTATTTGTACTAGGTACAATTGGACTAATATGCGAATTTTCTCTTGGTAGATGTAAGAAAAAAGGATCTTATAGTGGTATTAAAGAAATATTAGAAGAAAAGAATGTACCTTTTAAAAATATAATAAGTACAATACCAACTATAGGGCTATTTGGAATACTTATTTTCTATTCCATTGTAGTAGGTTGGATTATAAGATATTTTTGTAGTGCTTTTGCAGGAGATTTTTATAAAGTAAATATAACTGATTATTTTAATAATTTTGTAGGAACGTCTTCAAGTATTATCTGGCATGGATTAGCTGTATTTATAACTTTAGCAATAGTTTCATTTGGAATTACCAAGGGTATTGAAAAATTAAATAAAGTCATTATGCCTGCCTTATTTGGTATATTTATATTATTAATGATTAGATCCCTTACACTGGATGGTGCTATGGAAGGTGTGAAATATTTATTAATCCCAGATTGGTCATATTTATTAAAACCTATTACTTGGGTTATGGCTCTTGGTCAAGCATTTTTTACAGTATCTTTAACTGGATCTGCCTTAGTTGTTTATGGTAGTTATCTAAAAGATGATGTTGATATACCTTCAAGCGCTTTACAGATTGTTATTTTTGATACACTTTCTGCTTTATTAGCAGCTTTTATAATTATTCCAGCTGCTTTTGCTTTCGGATTAGATCCATGTGCTGGACCATCGTTGTTATTTATCACTGTACCTTCTATTTTTAAGTCTATGGCGTTTGGTCAAATATTTAGTGTATTATTCTTTTTAAGTATTATATTTGCGGCAGTATCGTCAGCAATTAATATGATGGAAGCTCCATCTGAAGCCCTTATGAATAGATTCAATTTAACTAGATTTAAAAGTGTTCTGATAATAGGGTTAATAGCATTTATTGCAGGAATTCCACTAGATTTAGATATGAATTTATTCAGTAAATTCTCTGATTTTATCACTATTTATATATCACCTTTAGGTGCTGTTATTGCTACTATTGTGTTCTTCTGGGTATACGGAGTTGATAAGGCAAGAAAAGAAATCAATAAAGGTGCTAAACATCCTCTAGGTAAATGGTTTAATCCTTTAGGTAAATATTTATTTACAACTGTATCTATCATAGTTTTAATTTTAGGTATTATATATAATGGTATCGGTTAAGAAATGATTCCCCCCCACCTACTTTATTGATGTAAAAGTAAGTTCAGCTAATAATAATCTATTGCATTAGTATTCTAAACAGAATTTAGGAACGGTATGAGACTGCTGAAAAAATAACCTTTTAAAATATAAATATACTTATATTGGTAATGTTTTCTATTATTATTATTATTGAAAATATAATATAAATGATTGTTTATTTCAGAGAATAGCTTCGCTATTCTCTTTATATTTGATAAGTAAGTCTTCATATTACAAATAGAAAAGCAAAAATCACTAAATCATAAGTGTAGTTTATTATATTTCTTAACTTGTCTTTTATTCTTTCTTACTTGGATATTATTAATTATCGTAAAAATTGACACTTGTGTCACAAAAAAAAGCAATCATTATAATGATTGCTTAGATTATTGATAATCCATAGGATTTTCTTAATAGATTTGTAATTAGTACAATCGTTACATAACTAACATCCTATCCCATTAACAATTTATTAAATTGTATATTCTTTTAACTTTATCTATATCAGTTGATTTATTTTTAATGTCAGTTACTGCCCCAAAAATATGTGGTATTACAATCTCGCAGCCTCCTTCAAGACAGCAATTAATATACTCAACCATATTAGTTTCATCTAAACCACCTGCAATTTCTATAATCTTTATTCCATTTTTAGCGAATCTGCTAACAATATTCTTTAAATCATCAGGCTTTATTGATTTTACAGGAAGTATTTTTATTGATGTAATCCCGCTTTCTCTAGCTATCAAAGCAGCATCATCAATGTTCATTTCAATATAATCATCATTTTTATCACTAATCTTCTGTATTATTACTTTATCATTACTACCTTGTATCGGTTTAACCAATGCATTTACTATCTGTTCTTCCCTTAGCCATCCATTTACATATAGAGAAGTAGAAAAAGGTTGATTAACATGTCCTGCTTTACTTAAATCAGCAATCTTCAATACCTTCTTCCAATTATGAACATTACCTGAACCTCCAAGAGCAACACTTATTACAGAACAAACTTTCTTGAGCTCTTTTACAAGCTTTACTCCTTCTTCAACCGAATTATCATGTGCTGTTATTCCTAATAACACAGAATTATTTGCAGCTTTACATATTTTTTCTCCTTCTTCTTTAGAAAAACTTAGTATATTGAGAATCACTCTATTGTTAATTGCATTTAATTCTTTTAATATATTCATGCTAAACTTCTCCTTTTTATAGATGCTTTATTCTGCCTTTATATTTTTTTAATATCTTCTCGTTATATTCTCCACCACCATCTATGTTTCCACTCATCAATATTGGAACATCTATTTCTTCTTTATTTAATTTTTCAATAGCTTCTGCTATTACAGAGTTGATAATATATGCACCCGCTATAGTTGACCCTGGAACAGCTTTAATTTTATCAAAATCCAATAATGCATCTCCAAATTCAACGCAATTATCTATTACAACATCACAAAACTCATATAAGTTTTTATTTGAAGAATGTCTTGAAGAACTCTTTTTAGAATAATCTAAGGATGTAACTCCTATAACTTTAAGTCCTAAATCTTTACATATAATAGCAGCATCTATTGGTACAGGATTTCTACCTGATGTAGAAAATATTACTATAGCATCACCCTTTTGAAGATTATATCTTTCCAAAATCCACTTTGCATAGCCTTCCTGCTTTTCTAATACTGAGCTTTTTATAGCCCCATGCTGCACCATCAATCCTGTATCAAATATTGGATTTAAACATGCTAAGCCACCCGCTCTATAGAAAACTTCTTCACATAATATCAAAGAATGACCACAACCAAAAAAATGTACAATTTTATTATCTAAAATAGCATTAGATATTAAAGCAGAAGCTTTCATAATATTGTCCATCTGTGTTTTCTCAATATTTTTAAGAATACTATTTATTTTATTCATGTACTCCTTTGACTTCATTACAATCATCCTTCCACTCTTCATAAATATCAACCATATTTTCCAAAATTCCTTGAAGTAGTTTCATACCCTTTTCCTTAGTAGCAACAGTAGCATCTCCAATAACTCCAACCTTAGTTATTTTATCCCATGGTACTGAGGTAGAACTAAAATATTTTGGAAAACAAGGATAGTCTGCTACTGCTTTATCCATGTTTACTTTATCAGAGGAAATATACAGTATCATAGAAGTTTCTATTTCTTCTGCATGTAAATAATTTGGATGAGCTCTTTTAGATTCAAGAACTCCCTCAGACACCTTTTCTAAACCAGGATGTGTAAAAGCGATAGCATTTACATTTGTTCCTTCTATTGTCTTTCTGCATGCCTTTTTGAGTGCCGCATTGTTGCCAAAGTGAGAATTAACAATAACTAAATTTTTTAATCCATTTCTCTCTAAACTTTCAGCAATATCGAATATTAGGTTTATTATTGTCTCGTCTTTGACGTTTATCGAACCAGGAAAATTTTTAAGAGACCAAACCTGTCCATAACTTAATACTGGTAAAAGCAACCCATTGATTTTTTCTGAAAATTCTTCTGCCAGATAACTACATATTATGTTATCAGCATCAACTGTTAAATGAGGACCATGTGCTTCAACAGCACCTATAGGCAGTACTGCAGTATCTACAGTTTTTACTACTTCTTTTACCTTGGGCCATGATAAATCTATCAATTTCATAATATTCACCTTCTATTTAAAGACTAATACTCTTTGTGGATTTTCAATATTGAATTTATCAACAATATTTGGATCTAACCCCACTTCTTCAAACTGTATTTTCAATCTAGGTATAAACTTTTTAATTATAAATTTAAATCCAGGACCTCCTCCATATGCTTCAAGATAAGATTTCCTTGCCATATCTCCTGATATTACTATCCTATCTTCATATCCTGCTTTAACAAGAGCTATTATTGCATTTACTCTCATTTCATCTGGATAATATTTGATTTTTGAAGGGCAATCAAATTCCACATAAGCTCCTTTTTTAGCTATTTCCTTAAAATACCACACATCCAAATTTCGGTCTGCATGAGCAATAATAACTTTATTTAAGTCTACCCCTTCTTCTTCCATTATTTCTAACTGCTCCAGTCCCATGGTACCTGCCTCAGTATGAGCACCTATTGGAGCACCTGTCTTAAGATGAGCCTTTGAAGCAGCTCTTATGACCTTTTCCTCAACACTACTTATATTGTTATATCCTGAACCCACTTTTATTATTCCTGCTCTACTGTCAGTACCTTCTATTCCCTGAGTAACCTCACTAATCATCCATTCCATTAATTCTTTTTCACTCGCTTCATAAACCCATTTATCAAAAAACAATCCTTTATTAAATCCAGTAGTTGCAATAACATTAATATCTGCTGCTTTAGCTATTTTCCTTATAATTTCAATGTTTCTACCGTAGTCTATAGCAGTCATGTCTACTATAGTACTTCCGCCAGCTTGCTTAAATTTTTGTGCTTCTCTTATAGAACATAAAACATCATCAAGTACAAGATCAGAATCTTGATCCTTAACAAATTGTGGAGGGTCCGAATAAAGATGTTCATGAATATAAGTTAATTTTAATTCTTCTGGTTTCATCTTACCAAAAATAGTCTGTACATACATAATAATGCCTCCTTATTTATCAAAACAAAGGGGCTTTGAGCCCCTTAATATTGTTTACTAGCTAAATATTCCTAAAATAAATTTTAAGATTGAACCAAAAATAAACATATCTGTATCTCCACCCCATAATATAAAGTCTGGAACTGTAGTTGGGGTTATATACTTAACAAATATTGCTTGCCCTAATGATATAACCAAACCTGTTATAACACCAGCTATTATAGTGCCTCTTACTCCACCTGTAGCATTACCAAATACTCCAGCTGCTGCTGCATGGAAGAATAATGCAATCATTGGAGGTACAAATACATAAAATGCTGTCAATCCCATAACTACCATCATAATAATTGTAGTTACAAATGCTGCTGCAAATCCTATTATTGTAGCAGTAGGTGCAAATGGATAAACAACTGGACAATCAAGTGCTGGCTTAGCATTTGGAACAACTTTAGTAGCAAATCCTTTGAATGCAGGTACAATTTGTGAAATTAAAAGTTTAACACCATAAAGTATTACGGCAATACCACCACCAAACTTTAATCCTTGCAGTAAACCATAAACTATATAATTTTTCCCTCCAGTAAAATTACCCATGTACTCTGATCCTGCAAGTACTGCTCCTATACAATAGAACAATCCCATTACAGTCACTATTACCACATTGCTGTCCTTTAAGAAATCAAATGCTTTAGGAACTTTTATATTTTCACAACTTTTTTCTGGGTTACCTATTAAAGAACCAAGTTTAGCTCCTGACCATGCTGCAAAAGAAACTGTATGTCCCAAAGCTATATTGTCCTTACCTGTAATTTTTTTCATGTATTTCTGTACATAAGCAGGTTGGAGCGTCCAATAAATACCAATTAATACAGAACCTATTAAAAGTATCTTTGTTTGAGAAACATCTGGACCAAAAGCTTCAACAAATATTCCTGTAACTACAAGACATAACCAGAACATCATGTGCCCTGTTAAATAAATATATTTAAATGGTGTAAATCTAGCTAAAATAACATTTATTAAAAATCCAAAAGTCATCATCAAAGTTACAGTTCCACCATATGTGGCAATAAAGTTATCAGTCCCCATAGCTTGTATAGGCTGTGCCTCAATTCCAAAAACATGCTGCCACATAGGCCCGAAAGAACCCATCGCATCTACAACTACTCCAGAACCTGCCTGAATAATTAAAAATCCAAGAATCGTTTTGATTGTTCCTGCTATAACTTCACTCTTACTCTTTTTCTGAACTAATAACCCAATTAATGCTATAATACCAATTAAAACAGCTGGTTCACCAAAAATATTATCTGCCAACCATTTACTAATATTAATCAAAGTACTCATACATAGACCCCCTTAATCATCGAATTATTTGTTTTCAAAATATTTTTTTAGCTTACTTTTAATCTCCTCTACATCCATAAAATCACTAATTCCTATTACTGGAACATCTGCATCCTTTAAAGAATCTAAATGATACTCTCCTGCTAAAATCAAGTCAGGATTTTCTAAAGCTACCGAGCTTAAATCAGTATTATCTACTTCTGCATCTATACCTAAACTATTTATGACCTCTTCTACATTCATCTTTAACAGTAAACTTGTTCCTTGACCTAATCCACAGACAGTCATTATTTTCATTACTTCACCTCCTCTCTAAATATCTCAAGAATATCTTGAACTGCTTTAGCACTTTTTATTACTTCGAATTTTTCCTTATCATTTAAAACCTTTACTAGATTAGAAAGCAGTTCAATATGACTTTCACTGTCAACACTACTTAATGCAATAACTACCTTTACTGGATCATTATTCTTATTTCCAAAATTTATAGGTTTCCTTAATGTCACTATACTTATGCCAACTTTTTTAGCACCATCCTCGGGTCTTGCATGAGGTATTGCTAAGCCTTTAGAAATTACAATATAAGGACCTTTTTCCTTCACTACTTTTATCATTCCCTCTATAAATCGTTCCTCTATAATATCGTTGTTTAATAGAAGCTCTCCAGCAGCTCTTACCGCTTCTATCCAATCTTTTACTTCTATATTGGTTTTAATAAAACTTTCGTCAATGTTTATCATTCTATTCACCCCCTAGCTTTTTATCGATAATCTCAATAACTCTTTTTACTGAATTTGAAGACTTAATCTGCTCAACAGTATCTCTATCAATAATTATTTTCATCAACTCTCTCATAGCCTTCAAATGACTTTCGTTATCAACAGAAGAAAAAGCAAATACTAAATGTACTGGGTCTAATTTTTTATTTCCAAACCTTACACCTTTTTTGAAAACTCCTAAAGAAATCATAAGTTTTTTTACTCCATCAGAAGGTTTTGCATGAAGCAATGCAATACCCTTGCTTATTACGATATAAGGTCCATGTTCTTTTATAATATTAATCATCTGATCAACATATCTAACCTCTACAGCATTATTTTCTAACAAAATATTTCCACTTTGTCTAACTGCATCTTCCCAATCATTTGCTTTCAATCCCGTTTTTATGGTCTTTTCATTTAATAGTTGCTTCAATCCAATAAAATTCTTTTTATCTCCTAAGCCTAATTTTTTTTCTATGTTTAATGATGACATAAAATCTGATAGCTGATTTTCTAAAGAATATCCATCAATTATCAAAGCATAGTTTTGTATTATTTCAAAAATTGACTTTACAGTTTCCTGAATATTATGATTTTTTTTGTTAGATATATCAATGTAATAATCTTTCACGCTAATTTTCTCTTTAAGTTTATTAATATCTTCTTCATTCAATAAAGGGTTAACGAGATAAACTGGTAAAGTTTTTACATTTATAGGTATTGTTGTAATGATAATATCAGCCTTTTTATTCATTGCATAATTTTCTGCATCAAGTGCTGATGAAATGCCTAAAATATTAATACTAGGAAATTCTTGCTTTAATCTCACTGCTAAAATATTAGTAGTTCCTATCCCACTACTACATACTAGAATTACTTTTGGACTGACTCTCTTAACAGGTTTATGCCTTTCAGAAGCAGCACCTATATGAAGAGCTATAAATCCAATCTCATCTTCAGTTATAATTCTCATCAATTTATTTTCTAATGGCTTAACAGCAAGTTGAGCAACTTCAAAATATTTATAGTATTTATTTTTTATATCCTGAAGCAAAGGATTTGAAAATGCAAGTCCAAACTCTATCCTAGATAAAGTAGGTTTTAAGTGTAAAATAAGTCCTTTTATAAATTGCTTGTCTTTCGTTAAAGGAATACTTAATATACCCTCTGCTACCGCTGCAATTTCAAGAGCAATATTTTCAATTTCTGTATTGTGTATTACCTTTCGCTCTTCTACCGTCACTTCCTGTCTTATTTTTGCTCCCATTAAGTGAAGAGTTAAATATCCTATCTCCTCTATTGGAACCCTGACATCAAATTTTCGTTCTATCATTTGAGCTAGTTTAACACCTAATTTAAACTCATCTTTTTTTCGTATCTCATCAAGTTTAATTTTTGAAATCTGAATATCTTTACCTTCTTTTATTCTTTTAACCGAAATAGCAATATGGATAATTAATCCTGTAAACGCTCCGTCTGCAAAACTAAATCCCATTAATTCTTCTGCTTTTTTTACTACATTTTCTATCTCTAGCAGCTGCACATCTCCTATCAAATCTCTAAAATATCTATTTGAACTAACTAGCAATTTAGTATCCTTAACTTGTTTTAAAAAACCAAACAGCTGCTTAAAATTTGCATTTTCCTTTAGTACATCACAAATTCCTTTTCTAATTTCCTCTTCGTTACCTGTAATCTCAATTCCATAATTCCTCTTTCTTGTTAATAATAAATTTCTTTTATTAAGCCACTGCTCAACACTATCCAAATCTTTTAATGCTGTAGTTTCACTGACTCCTGTTAAGCTACCAAGTTCCTTTACAGTTACAGGTTTTTCTTTAGTTAACAACTCAGTTATCATCAGTTGATGTCTTTCTCTTGGATCTAAAATATGAAGTTGTCCATCTAGTAAATTGATATCCTGTGCTACCACCTGTCTGATATTTGTACTTTCACATTTAAGCCAAACTCCAACCTTAGGCTTCTTTACTAATTCTACATTGGAATATTTTTTTAGATATTCCTTTATACTCTCTAAGTCATATCTAATAGTTCTTTGACTTATATCAAATTTTTCTGATAACTGTTTTATTGTAATGGTAGTTTTTAAATTTACAAGAAAATTCAATAATTTTCTTTGTCTAAGATTTAAAACGATAATATTACCTCCCAATATTTAATTGTGGCAATTATTAAAGTTATTAATAATTATATCTTCTAGTATAAGAGTAACATCTAGATAATATACGTTCAACAAGTAATTCCTTCACAACAAAAGTGGCAAAACGTTATGTTTTTATTTGTGTTTTATATAAGTTTTCTGTAATTACCCTTCTTTGTTCCATAAAAAAAACTACTGCCCAACAAGCTGTACATCATTGGGGAGCACTCCAAACCGTCTCGAGTAGGTGTATGGTATTGCCTTTATTTGGTACTGGGTAGCCCATAAAAAAAAAAGAGCGATAGAAAGACTGATAAGTCTCACTATCGCATAAGTTAACCTCTATAACTTATTAACTTTTATATCTAATGCTAATCCATTATTTAACCTATTCTGTAATTTTTTTCTCTTTCTTTAAAGTTTTCTCTCTTATAGTAATATAATATTAATTGCTGACGATACTGCCGCAAATATAATACTTAAAAAGAATAATACACTAAATATTCGACCAAACGCCATAGATTTTAAAATAGAAGGTACAGTAATAAATAACAACGATGGTCCAGCACATGAATCCAATCCGAAAGCAAAAGCAGCTGGAATAATTATAAAAGCTGCTAATAAAGCAGAAAGTGTATCAAAAATAACAATGTGCAAAGCACTTGAAGATATATCAACATCATCTTTTAGATAACTACCATAAACAATGTTTTCAAAACTGAAACTTATCCTCATGTGACTATTTATGCCAACCGCCTTATTGGATAAGGCAAGAAAAGAAATCAATAAAGGTGCTAAACATCCTCTAGGTAAATGGTTCAATCCTTTAGGTAAATATTTATTTACAACTGTATCTATCATAGTTTTAATTTTAGGTATTATATATAATGGTATCGGTTAAGAAATAATTGATGCAAAATAAACAAAAAAGCTACCTCTGAATTGTCTCAACCTCCTTCTTTTGAGATTAAGGTATTTTAGAGGTTTTTTCACTATTCTTTAATATTTTCACCAGTTGTCCACTGTCGTATGAATTACCCTATAAAATTTTTTCTAAATCAATTTATGATAGCTTAACTAAACCATCCAAGCTATGTTATTCCGTTTAAACATATTACATATTTAATCTATATTACATATTTTTCGTCTAAGTATATAAATACCAAATAGCATTAAAGAATTATAATATCCCATAGCCAAAATATAACTCGCTACATCGAACTTTTTATTTATCGTGTTTAAACCCAAAATAAATGCTACTATAACTAATGTTATTTGTGTTAATAATGTCAATAACACAGCTAAATCTGAAGACTTTTCTTTTGTTCTTGCATTAAATATTATTACAATAGAAATAACAATAACTAAAATACTAACAATCGAAAGAATATTAACATAAAAATTGAATTTTTCTGAAACCCATTTAAGAAATTCCATATCGGCAAATCTTGAATTACTAACCCTTAAGAAAAAGTAACTAGGTAAAGTAATAGAACAGAACAATCCATAAATTGATAAACAAACTCCTATTATAGCTTTTATATTCTTCTTATTAGTAACCTTCAAAATCACATAGACAACTATTGATATAATTGAAACCCAAGTAAAAAAACTACCGTAGATTATTCTCATAATAATACTACCTCCTAATATCTGAATAATAAATTTAATGTTTTCATATCAACAAGAAATGTGCTTAAAAAATTGCTTCTTTATAAAAAAATTTTAGATAGTTCAAGAAAATTATACCATGTATATTTTTATATAACAAATAATTCATATAAGTTTGACATAAAAACAAATTACTTATATAATCTTAATGCCTATTTAATTTGTGGAACATTTCATATACATATGTTATCTTTTTAATTATATTAATCTTTTTAATAGAATAAGGATAAACTGATTTTTAGCTTTTCATAAATTATATTACACTAAACTTTGTTAATAAGCATTAAATCTGTTGATATCTATATAAAAGAAATATAATTTATCCACAATTGTAAAAGGTTTTCCTATAGATTATAGAAAAAAGTAATAAAAGACATACCTCATAGACAGTAAAATACTAACTCTAACTCCTATATATAAAAAGATAAGTTATACACACATATAAATCAAAAGAACAGACTGTTTTTACACAGTCTGCCGTCTCCTATAAGTATTGAATTGCCCTATGTGTAACTTGCTGTTCAATACTTTCTGTTTACATGTTTATATCCTTATTCTTTCCTAATTACTTATCGACGTGTGATTTGTATATATTTTACCACAAACAAGTGTATCGTCCCCTTTTTTTCAATTTCAGACTTTTCACTAGCTAATATCCTTAGTCACAATAAGGACATATACCAACATTTTGATCTTCACTGGTAATCGTTAATGTTGCTGTTATATCTGTGTCTAAGCTTCCAGACAATAAGGTTACTTCTACCGTTTCATTTTCTTCAACTTCAGTATCATTTATTAGTTTTACCTAAATCCATCACCTCATTATTATAACCTTGTAACTTCGATTATGCATATTTGCAACTCTGCATCCTAATTATGCATTGTTAATTTTCTCTAAACTACACCAATGGGGGTATAGTATACTTAGGAAATAATAATATCTAAATAGAAATTAAAATCCCCATATTGAAATTCTATTTTTGTTTTTCCGCTCGTTATTCCTTCAAAAAATATTTCTCTTCTAGTAAAATCTTCACCTTCTTTTCCTATTTGGAACAAAGTTTTTACATCTATAGTTCTATTATCAATTTGTCGGATGTAATTTTTATCATATATCATCTGCCATTTAGTAACTATTGTTGCATTTTCTAATAAAGATAGTTTGAATATGTCCCCTTGCTTAATAGTAATCTTGTAAGTATTTTTGTTAGATACAGTTAATATTTTAGTATCCATATTATTAACTGTAATATATAAATATTTACTATTGATATCTCTGCTAATTTTATAATTTTCATTATTCATATAATTTACTCCAATAATACATATAGTGATTGTTATAATTGTTAATAATATCTTTTTATACATTTATATTTCTCTACCATCCAAATCTTGATTTTTGCCAATAAAATGCACTTCCACCTAGAATATAGTATATATTTTCCCCACTTTCATCTCCATCGAAGGAAACATAATGATTGTAATTCGGATCAATTGCATAATAAATTATATCACCATCTGACCATTTTTCATATCCTCTTAAAGTCATTGAATGTCCACTAGTACTTGTATACATTCCAATATGAATTGGTTGATTATTATTAATTAAATTCTTTACTTCCGAGTAAGTTAATGTTTTGTATTCACGAGGTGTAAGACCCCAATGATTATAGGCTTTTTTCATGTTCTTCCATGTACCACCCATGTCTACAGCTGAGCCAAATACATATTCAACAACATCTCTCGCTGATAAATTTTCATTTTGTATATAATTTATTATAGCAGCACATGTTGCTGCCCAACACCAAGGATGGTTACCCTGTAAAACAATATCCATATCAAGTCCATTATATTCATCTGATTTACCTACTATTTCAGCTAAATATAGTTGTTTTTCTGCTGGAATAATTTCTTGAACCTTACTTTTATTAAATTTCATATTTTTTAATTCGTTGGAATTAGAGTTGAAATTTTTATTATCTAAGATAAGATACGGAATGCCTTCACTGACTGCATATACATCACCACTATAGTCTACCATCCTTAGATGTTTATTTTTAAGTGATATTAATTTCTCTGTATTACCTATACTCATTGTGATATTGATATCACCATTGTTATTATTTACCCAAAAATAACCTATAGGTGTTTCATCATTAAATATAATTGAAGCGGCAAATGTTTTAGACTCATCACTTTCAATATAACTATAAACACTAAATAGTTTACTATAATTCAAATTACCAATACTATCAATACCATAGTTTTGAGGATTCCTTTTTAATGTATGGAAATACTTGTCAACATTTTGGGCAAAATACTGTTCAATCTTAGAATCAATAGTATTAGTGGAAAATCTGTATGCATCATCCTGTCCAAAAGCATAAGTTGTAAAATTAGTAAATAAAAGAGTAAAGACTAAAATTAAAATCGAAACCTTGGTGTACCTTTTCATAATAAATCCCTCCTGATATTTTTTAAATTTATACAGTAATTTAATTGCATTACACTAATTTTATTTAAAATTTGTAAATTTTATGCATTAATATAAGTAATTTATATATTTTAAAAGTTGGACAGTTTGGCTTATTATCTTACTTAGACCATCAACTAGCCTTATGTAGACACGATAAAATACCTCACTAGTAAATGTATTTACTAAATTTTATACAATCCTTTAGAAAAATTTTAGAAAAACTCAAGAAAAAATATAAATATTCTTGATACTCTAATCCTAGAAATACATTTTAGATTATTTCTTGACGGAGAGGAGAAGTGCAAATGATAAATAAGTACTCAAGAATAGCAAAATCTAAGATCAAAGATTACTTTCCATTTCTTGTACATTTAAAAAGGATGTTACACAAAAAAAGCTATTATAAAAAAATGAATAATAGTAAATATATATTTGCAAAAAACAAAATGGAAAACGAACTCGAGTATTGTGTACATAAAATATCTCAACAAATGATTAATTATAATAGCGGCTATGATTTGATTTATCAAAAAAACAAGGCACATAATCTTAAAATTTTGTGTTCTTCAATGACAGATACTATCATATATCCAGGTGAAGTGTTTTCTTTTTGGCTGTTAGCAAAAGATGCAGATAAAGAAAAACCATATAAAGATGGGCTAATACTAATAGATGGAGAAATTAAACCTTCATATGGCGGTGGATTATGCCAAATGAGTAACATCTTATATGAATTATTTTTGCATAGTCCTTTAACTATACTAGAACGCCACACACATAAAACCAAATCGTTTCCTCCACATGAGGGAGAAATATTAGGCATAGATGCAACAGTTAGTGAAGGTTATATAGATTTAAAAGTTAAGAACGAAACAAATCATATGTTTCAAGTACTTACTTCAACTACAGGTAAAGACTTAGTAACAGAATTAAAGTGTAACTTTGATATAAATCAAAAAGTAAAATTATATAACAAAAATCTATCATACGAAGTAATTGAAAAAGATATTCATGAATCTGTAGATGTTTATAAAAAAGTTATTGATTTAAATGGAACTGTATTATCAGATGACTTCTTATATAGAAATACTTGTATTATAGGTTATGAAATGGAGGTTAACAAATGAAAAAGTTAGTTGTAATATTTGGAGGAAAATCACCAGAATATGGAGTGTCTTTACAAAGTTCATATTCAGTAATAAAAGTTTTAGAAAATACATATGATTTATTTTTAATTGGTATTACAGAAGAAGGAGCGTGGTATCTTTTTGAAGGTGATATTGAATTAATACGCCAAAATAAATGGTACAATACGAATTGCAAAAAAGTAGTTTGGTCTCCAAATCCAAAAGATAAAGGTTTTTACATATTGACAGAACATAATTCAGAGCTTGTTAATGTTGATGCAGTTTTCCCTGTTCTTCATGGAAAAAATGGAGAAGATGGTACTATTCAAGGTTTATTACAAATGTCTGAAATACCTATGATAGGATGTGATATGGAAGCTTCTGCTATTTGTATGAATAAGAGGATTGCACATAACTTAGTATCATTGGAAAGAATAAAAGTTCCCAAGTCTATTATATTAGATAAATATTCAATTAAAAATAATGATAATGAATTATTAAGTGATATGAAATACCCATTATATGTAAAGCCAATGAGAGCAGGTTCATCCTTTGGAATAACTAGAGTAGAAAATGAAAATCAAATAAAAAAAGCAATAGAACAGGCATTTGCATATGACCAAAAAATAACTATAGAAGAGACTATAGAAGGTTTTGAGGTTGGATGTTCTATTATTGGCAGCGAATTTCTAACAATAGGTAGTGTTGATGAAATAGAACTCGAAAAGAGGTTTCTTGATTATTACGAAAAATATCACCAAGAAACTTTAAAAATTCACGTACCTGCTAGAATACCTGAAAATATTGAGCAAAAAATAAAAGAAGTAGGCATAAAAATTTATCGAACTCTTGGATGCAAGGGTTTTGCACGAATTGACATGTTTTTGACCCCAGAAAATGAGATTGTATTTAATGAAGTGAACACCATACCAGGTTTTACTCAATTAAGTAGATTTCCTAAGATGATGACAGGAATTGGAATGGATTTCAACACATTAATTCAAACGATTGTAAAAATAGAAATGGAGTGAAAGCTTTGAATATATACCAAGGATATGTTTTATTAGTAAATAAAAAGCATATTTATCATAGTCAAACAGTTTTGTTGGAACCTGTAGATTCCAATCGTCCAGAAGTTTTATTAGACCAAACAGTTAAACAGCATTTAAGTAGATGGATTCATGATTATGATCTAGATAACAAAATAGTTGGCGTAAGTGGATACCGTACAATTATGGAGCAAGATCACCTTTATGAATTAGTATTATTGGAAAGAGGAAAAGAATACACAAAACAGTATGTAGCACATCCATATGCAAGTGAACATCACACGGGATATGCTATCGATTTAGGTTTAAATTCAAAAAATATAGATTATGTTTCTCCTAATCTGCCTGACACACCAGAGATTAGGAGCTTCAAAGATAATGCATGGAAATACGGATTTGTTCAACGATACTTAAAGGGCAAGAATAACATAACTGGTGTCGCTGAAGAACCATGGCATTTTAGATATGTAGGATTGCCTCATTCTTTTATTATAATGAAGCATAATTTTGTACTAGAGGAATACATAGAATGGATTAAACAATACAAATATAGGAAAAATCCTCTAAAAATCAAGCTACAAGACATTCAGTATGAATTATCCTTTACAAATGAAATAGATAATGTTCAATCATTATTAAACGAAAAGACTGAAATATCAGGGAACAATGTAGATGGATTTATCATTACAAGGTGGAAATAATGGAAAAATCAGACTGTTCAAAAACAGTCTGCCTTTTAGTTAGTAATGGTTGTTTTTATTTACGACCATAAACCCATTTTAAGCCCCATCCAAAATATTTATCCATATTTTGATGTCCATTAAAGTATTTTACTGCTTTTTGAACCTTAAAGGTTTCATCATCTAAATTTTGCAATAAAGCAATTGAACACATCCCTAGACCATTTTTATGTTCATCCATTCTAACGGTAATATCATCCCCATTATTAGTTTTTAAGGTTACAACTCCATCAACTTGTGACCAATTTTTTGCTCCTTCGTAGATATATGAAAAAACTAATATTCTATGGAATTGATTTACCATATTACCATTGATTCTTAAGTTTTCACCATTTAAATTAGCACCCGTTCTGTCATCACCATCTAATGAAATAAACGGAAATGAGTTAAAAGATCCGAATAAATTTCCCAATGCTTGTATGCAACCTTTTTCTCCTGTTTTTAGCTCAAATAGACAACCTAAGTCTAAATCAATACCAGAATTTCCTCCAAATAGTGATGATAACAATCCACTCTGCTTTGGTTTCTGATGATTCCAATTTAAATTTACTACTATTTCACCTAAGCTCTTAGAAGACTTGTTAAGATTTATAGAATCTCCAGATTTTTTTAACTCTATCTTAGAAAGCTTTATACCTTTACTTGCTGAAGGTATCGCTTTCTTAGTAAAGAAGTTATTAGGTAGGTTGACAGCACCGTAATTAGAGCATAAACCTGCTATGCCACCTTGTACACCTCTTCCTACAGCTGAAAATCTCCATTCACCATTACGCTTGTAAATTTCCCCTAAAATTAAGGCAGTTTGATTTGGAAATTCATCTGTTAAGGAGTATCTGAATATTTCTTGATTATTAGCAGTATTTACAACTCTTGCAAATGCATTTGATACCTGTCCAAAATGCTGTTGATTTTTATCTGCGTTATGTATAGTTATACTAATTATAATTTTTTCAATACGAGGAGAAATAGATTTTAAGTTGATTATTATTTCTTCATCATCACCATCACCTATTCCAGTTCTGTTATCCTTAGTCAGTTTGATATTATCAGAATCAGCCTTTAAATTGTTATAGAATACTATATCTTTATTAGAAGCTAGCTTACCAGTTGAATCTAATAATAATGCTACTGCATCTAAATCATATGACAGACCTTTATCATTTACATCCCAGCCCAAACCTACTTTTATAGTAGATAAAGCTGGACACCCTTTAGTTATATCAGCTTTTTGTCCTCTTACTAAGTTCATATTTACCCCCTAATGTTTAATATTTCGACAAATTTTAGTCTAATTTATTTTATAATATTTTTAATAAAAAGAACAGCTATTTGCATATTAATTAATACTTTGTATTGAGCTTTATCTTAGTGATTTAGCCATGCCTATATAGAACTCATACACTTATTCAATATTTAAATTTGCAGTAGCATGTCAAATGTACGAATTGTATGGGACGCTCCCTCTTTTGATTTATTATTTTTCTTATGTATTATAAACAAAAGAACAGACTGTTTTTACACAGTCTGCATCTCCAATGGGTACTTTTAACTTTTCTTTCTATATTTTTGTTCTATATAAATATATCCTATTCCTACAGCAGCCCCTAATATATGACCAAATTCGGATATATTATTGTTTACAAATAATCCATTATATATCTCTTTAGCCAGAAATAATATAGCTATAAAAATAAATGTAAGTGGTACTTTTCCATCTTTCATATTAGTAAATGATGTTAAGACTATCATCATAAACACAATACCACTTGCACCTAATATACCACTATTAAAAAGAATGGCTTGAAAAATACCTATTACTAATGTTGTAATAACCATCAAAATCAATATTATTTTTGATGAATATTTTTCTTCTAACATTGGTCCTATTAATAAAAGCAAAGTAATATTTCCCATCAAATGTTCCATTGAACCATGCCCTAATGGCCATAGTAATAACTGAATTGAATTAGTTAAGGAAAAACTTCCTCTAAAAACAAAAAAGTTATCTATTATGTGTATGGGTAAAAGTTCATCTATAAAAAAAATTGCTGTCGCTAATAGTGAAAAAGTCAAAACTACGGGTGCATTATATTCAATTTTATTTAATATTTTTTTCAATTCAAACCTCCTTAGACACAAAATTATTCTGTTGTTCTAATTATAAACATTTATGACTTTTCGTGCAACATTTATCCACATTGAAATATTAATTTATATCAAAATAATTAATTTTATTATTTTACGATTTTTTTAATAATTTAATTATATATGGGATTGTGACATTTTTTTCATTATTTATAATATATAATACAAATTGTAGATTTCAAATAAAATATCATTTAAGAAAGGATTGATTAATTGTGAAAAAAAGAAATAAATTTTCAATTGTACTTATGACATCTTTGCTATGT
Organism: Abyssisolibacter fermentans; assembly: GCF_001559865.1. NCBI lineage: Bacteria > Bacillati > Bacillota > Clostridia > Eubacteriales > Clostridiaceae > Abyssisolibacter > Abyssisolibacter fermentans. The sequence goes on along the minus strand of NZ_LOHE01000035.1, from coordinate 13,703 downwards.
ATTTTAATTACTATATCACCTGTTCAAGCAACTATTTCTCAATTTAATAATTTGCAAGACTTACAAGACAGCTTAAATTCAATAGTTTTAAGTATGCCTATGTCAGAAAGCTATCCTATATATTGGGGGCCTAATTATGAAGGCTCGCTTACAGAGGGTTACAATACTACTGTTAATGAAAATGGTATATTATACAAGCTAAGAGTTAGAAATGTTCGCCTTGAACAAGCTGGATATGGACCATTGGAAATAAAAGGTGATCCTATTTGCACCTTATCTCCCGGTCAAACCTATACTACATCTACAACAAAATCAGTTGCAACTCAAAGAAAAATATCTATTGATGGAGGAATAAGCTTTCCTCTGGGCGAAACAATAATAAAAACAATAGACTTACATGTTGGTTACAGTCAAACTAAAACTGTAACTCACACTGTACAAGAAGGATGGACTTATACATTCCCATCAAGTTATATTGGTAAATATAACTCTATATCATGGTATGCAGGTTTCCATCATGATAAATACCTAGCAACAATAGATAAGGTACCATATAATAGAACAGAAGAATTATTATTGGTTACTGACTACAGAATTATAGAAGATGGTGGCGAATATCATGCATCCATTCTTGAATACACTCTAGAAAACGGAACTATAAGACAAACACAAATTTATCCAGACGAACGACTTGAAGACATATTTCAAGAAATAAATGGTTCATATTATGATTTATACGTTACTTACAAATGTGATTACAATAGCAGACAAACTTACTATGCAACATTATTAAAACCTATACCTGGTGAATATATAGTAGGTAGAAATTAATTAAATCATGATTATTCAGAAATACCAAATAAGATTCTTAGATACTGTTTTATACACCACAGATGCTGATAAAAGTTTCTTATGAAAAATGATAGATTTTAGGCTTAAGCCAGCCTTACAGGCTGTTTTTAAGCCTAAATACTAGCTTGATGCTATTGCGAAACTAATCTCAATCTTAATCATCAATCCCTATCATTTTAATAAGATACAAAGCATTTCTAGTTGTTGAAATTCCTGGCTTTAGTCTATAGTCAAAACATATTTTATTATTCTTATAATACTCTTCAAAATGATAGTTTTTAATTCTTTTATTACTTTCTTTTTCAAGTACTTCTAATTCTAAGTCATGTGTTGATACTAATCCTATTGCTTTATTATTCAATAACTTATTTATTAGAATCTTTGCACCTTCGTGTCTATCATAAGAGTTTGTTCCTTTAAATACCTCATCTAATAAGAAAAATATTTTCTTTTCTTTAGAAGCATCTACAACTTCCTTAATCCTAAGAAGTTCAGCATAGAAGGATGATATATTTTTTTCAAGATTATCTCTTACTCTCATACATGTATAAATACTAAATATACTACAACAAAAGTCTTTAGCACATACAGGTGCGCCTGCATAGGCTAGAACCATATTAATTCCTACTGTTCTTAAATATGTACTCTTACCCGACATATTCGAACCAGTTATTAATAACACCTTCGTTGAATCATCTATTTCTACATCGTTACATACACGTTTATCAGTAAGTAGAGGATGTCCAATACCCTTTGCCACAATATAGTTTGGTTTATCTATTATTTTAGGAATTGTCCAGTCAGGGTTATCGTATCTTATATTAGCTAGACTTGATAGTGCCTCAAACTCTCCTATAGTTTCCATCCAAGTCTTTATCAGAATACCTGATTTTTTCTTCCATCGTTCTAATGCAATCATACATTGATAATCCCATAAAGTAATAATATTAATTACTATAAAAGCTAAATTACTCCTATTAGAAATGCTATCTGTAATCTTTTCTAATTTTTTTATCTGCTGATGTGCTGTACGTTTGTCAGCATCGATAAGTTTATCTTTTAGTTCTAAAAGGTATTTTGATTTAAAATGTTTCCTTTCTATCTGATCCAACATCTTACTGTATACTTTTATACTATCTTTATGCTTATAAACTAAATTTAAATTTTTTGATCTTTCTTTATTCTTAAACATAAGAATAAGTGTTTGTAAGACCACTGCTAAACTAGGAATTTGATATGGTATTATATCTAATAAGTAAAGTATAATAAACCCTATGCTAATTGCTGGAAGTAATCTAACTCCAATTATTAGCCAAAGTTTTGTATATGTTTCATATTTTGCTTCAGCAAACCTATACAAATCATCATTATTATTAGATTTATCAGATGTTACCAAACCCTCTACCATAAATCTTTGACGCCACCATAATTTAACACTTAGTTCATTAATGGATTCCTGCCTTTTGTTAATTTGATCCTTGCTCCTACATGGCTGAACAAGGTATTTTCTTAACGCCTGTCTTCCCATATATGTTGTAGTAGTATTAATGTATTGAAATAAAGAGCCTTGTCCAAAAACATCAAGATCACTTGAAAAACTGTGACTATCATCTTGAAACTCTAAGCCAGTATCTTTGAAGTTATTCCAATTTCCATTTAAACGTTTTAATGCATCTTCATTAATTTTATATAATGCACTAGTATATTTATTTTTATGTTTTACCTTATTATGCTTCTCAACCAAATATATGAATAATGCTACGTACACAAGTAATATATAGTTAATAATATGATATCTTTTTGTAATATACAAAAGCACTATATTTACTATTCCAACTAAAGCAATAATTAATCTTATACTACTAAGCTTATTAATTGTTCTACTTTCTTTCTTCAGCAAATTGTGATAGAAGTTTTTCTTTTTCTTATAAGTTTTTAATGGATTTTTCATTTTGATCCTCCGTTTTTTATAAATACTCTAAATTCGTCCCCAGTGAGTATCTTGGCTTCCACTCTAATTCTGATTTTTCTGCATATACACTTTCTCATTTTCCAAATATGCAAATCCAAACTGTTTGTATAATTCCTGAGCATCTCTAGTATGTAAGCTCCACTTTTTCAAAGTACAAAGTTGAGGATGATTTAAAATGCTTTTCACCAACCATTTTCCTAGGCCTTGTCCTCTAAAATTACTATCAATTATTAAATCGCACAAGTATGCATATGTAGCAAAATCTGTTATCACCCTTGCAAAACCAATTTGTTCGTCTCCATAAAACAAAGAATAACATAATGAGTTTTTAATAGATTGAATAATAACACTTTTTTCTCTTTCACTCGCCCAATAACTACTTTTTAATAAATTAAATACCGCCAATATATCAAGTTTTTCTTTATCTGTCGTAATAATAAAATTCCCTTTTTTATAAATCTCATTCTTTCTCATACGTTTATCCCTTCTTTCTGTGGTTTAGTTATACAAATATTTTTTAATCTCCATAATTAACTTAGCTTTGTGTTTATTTGCTTTATTACAAGTTTATTATATACTCGACGAAAGAACAGTACAACCATTATAATGTATATAGTCTGCTCTTTGTCTTATTTCGTTTCCGTTGGCATCATATATATATTCTACTGACTTTTTAAGGATTTCTTCTCCTTCTTTATTATGTATTTTTTCTACTAATTTTAACAACTTGTCTGTTGCCTGTTTGTCGTAGCTGTAGCTTATTACTTAAAAACTGTCCATTTTACTTGTTTATATTTTATTTCTATTTAATTACTATTTTTTATATAAGTATAAATTAATTCAAATTTGTCCAAACAGATGAACCGTCCCCTTGTTTGCTACTTCCAAGAAGATTTGAATAATATAAAGTAGTAATATAGTATAATAGTTAAGGAGATGGTGCAACGTGTATAAAGAGTTTGATGGTTATTTAGATAGCTTCGCTAAAATGCCTGGAATAAATGATTCTTGGTTTGATGATGGATGTGTGATTGCTACAGAGATGTTACAAGAGTTTACAGCCGATGATTGGCGAAAGCTAACAAATAGCATACTTTCCAAATCTGTTATGTGGCAGACGTTATATGCGTATTGCGTTGATAGTGATATCAATGATGAAGCTATAATTAAAAGTTTAGTTATACTCTGTGGAATTGATGATGACGAGTTGTTTGTTACATGCATAGATTCGTTAAGATGTATTATTAATCAGAATAACATCAGAATAATAGCGAATGATAGATTTCTTGCACAAAAATTAGAAAAGTTACTGCCGAAATGCGGAATAGTTACAAAGAAAATTATTGAAGAGTTTATAGATAAGCTAAACAACTATAGTGGTATACTTGATGAATAGTCGAAACTATATAGTGTCGTATGATTCCAATGATAAAAATCTTAACTATAATCAAGTGGCAACTTAGACATATACTAAAGAACGCCCTATTGAGTTAACCGTTGATTAAGAAGGAAAAATAAAAGACGGTAAGTATGTAGTATACTAATACAGGAAAAACTTTTCATTTGGATTTAAGTGTAAGTATCGATGCCCAAGAAGGATTGAAAATATATAGTAGTACAACTATATTTTTCTATACTTATACTATATGAATTTTGTTGTAAAATAATTTTGGAGGTTACAAATACAAATGAATTATATTAATGAGGTAGTAAAAAGGCTTGAAAAAAATGAAATAAACATGGAAAAATGTACAGAAGATGATTTGGCAATATTAAATTCAATATTAAAAAAGGGTGAATTACCTAAGGCATATATTCAATTCATGAAAGTAATGGGAAATGGAACGAAAGGAAAATTTATGCGCGGAGACTCTTGTTTTATGAATGAGATTAAAGATTTACGCCAAGGAGCGATTGAACTACTAGAAGAAAATAACTCTAAAAATACAATAACAGATAATGATTTTATATTCTGGATGAGTCAAGGATGTATGTTTTGTTTCTTTAAGATAAACGAAGGGGATAACCCCCCCGTATATTTTTATAATGAGAATAGAAAAGATGATAAATTCACTAAGATTACAAATTCATTTACAGATTTTTTGATTGCTAGATTAGAAATGAAAAAAGATTTATTTAAAGAGGTTTATTAAAACTTTTTAACTTTGAGTACAGTATTTTATTAATAATAAATTAATAAAGTAGAACACAGGGTATAGAAATTTGTTTCTGGAAAATATAATGTCTATATAGTAAACTAATTTTACATAAGAAACAATAAAATAAATATAACCAATTTAGATTAGATTTAGTTGGCATTTATGCCTAAATCCGCCTACTTTAATAAGTGTGTTGTTTAATTACTTTTTTTATATAAGTATAAATTAATCCATATTTGCCTAAACAGTTATAGTATTAGAATCATTCGGCATTGGGTAGCCTCGCCAGAAAGAAAAAGCGATGGAGTTAAAATTATATCCTCCATCGCTATAAAATACTTAATCTTCTTTTAAGTTACTTCTTTGAAAAGTATTCATTTACTATCATATCTAATTCTTTACACTGACATTCTATGTTCTCATAGTACTTAACAAAAAGCTCGTCTGTTTTTTCCCCACCAATTTTTGATAAATACTCAAAGCATTCAATTAAAATAGGTTTTATTTTAACTCTTGAGTAAGCTTTAAATAATGTGAACTCTTTTTTCACTATTTCTAATACATCTTTTAAATAGTCATTATTTTGACTGTCACCAAGTCCTCTAAGAATTAATGAAACTTCATATTCATTTCTCTGTAAAATTTCTTTTATTTCATCAGTTGATGCTTCCTCCATGATTATTTTCATATATGAACTTTCAAATAACTCTAATGCTTTTTTATCATCATTATAGAAATCGTCCCAGAACTGAACGTATGCAAGTTCTTTAGGTAATATCGAGTAATCATTAGCTGACCCAGCGTTGTATACCCAATAAGTGCTTAATTTTCCTGATACTACGTCAAAATCCTTAGCAGAGTATGGTATTACTTGATTCATGTCATTCATTATTCGATATTTTATATAATTACCTGACATTGAATCAGAGTTACTAAATTCTATTGCAATGACATAGTAAATTTTATTTTCTGATAAATTTGGTTCGTTCTTATCAGTATTAGTATATTTGACTTTCATAGATTCTCTCCTTTATTTAATTGGATTGAAGTTCAAATCCACTGGTATTACATTGTGTGGAGGTTTGTTTGATTTTAATTTAGCATCTTATCTTTCTATTAACGTGCTTATATCATCTGTTATTCCTTTGCTATGTGTGTTTCCTTTGGTACTTTGTACCATTGTCATGTCATGTAGATGTATATAGTTTGCTTTTTGCCTTATTTCATTTCCGTTGGCATCATATATATTCTACAGACTTTTCAAGGATTTTCTTCTCCTTCTTTATTATACATTTTTTCTACTAATTTTAACAGTTTAAGTAATATCGTAGCTGTAGGTAGATAAGATTATATTTATACAAAAATACGTCAGACTCAAAAATCAATCTGACGTATTTTTATTATTGATGTAGCTTGTATCCTAACTTAGTTATTATCAGCACTCATGCCACACAAATCAGAACCGTTCACAGCGGGTGTCGCTCTCTATCTTCTCCCATATAAATATAATCATAGTAGCAACTAAGTAGCATAAAATATCTCTTATGTCAAATGTACTTCCAATAATAGTAGCAATTACTTTATTATCTTGTAGACACAACATGTTTACAAGATTAAAATATTGACAAACTTCAATTGTTGAAGCAAATAATAATAGATATATAGGTAAAAACTTTGTTGGTTTTTGTATTATTCCTCTTATCAAAGTGTACATTAAAATAATTACCAAAACATCTCCAATGTATGGTCGAATAATAGAATCGTTTACAAAAAGTGCAATAATAGTTTCCGTTATCAATAGAATAAAAAAAACAAATATATACTTCATGTTTATTTTCATAAGTTTATCTCCCTTTACTAAATTTAAGGCATGTAAATAATTTTGATGATTAAAGAATCACTATATATCTTAAACTAAAACCTTATCTGATCACTCATACATAAGCAGATTTCATTTCTTTCTTCTTCTATTGTAAATAATAGATTTCCAAATATGTCGTAATCATATTGGTTCCTTACTTCTCCTGCTTCTGATACTGTTTGTACTACGTCTCCATGTCCGTTGTAGAAATAGTAGCTTAATCCTATACTGCTCTTCCTTGATATATAGTTTATTCCTCTAACATAGCTTACTGTCTCTGTTCCTGTTTCTAGTATTACGTGCTGTCTGTCGTAATAGTAGTTTGTTGTTTTTGTTACATATCCGTCTTTTGAGCTTTAAGTAGAGAACCAAAATCTCTGATTTTGTGTGAATCACTTACTCCTAGGAACGAAGTGAGTAGTGAGTTTCATTTTTCATATTTTACTAATCTGTTAAAGCCATCATAGTATTTTTCTTCTCTTTCTATTAATGTACTTATTTCCTCTGTTATTCCTTTTCCGTGTGTGTTTCCTTTGGTGCTTTGTATCATTGTCATGTCATGTGGATGTATATAGTCTGCTTTTTGTCTTATTTCATTTCCGTTTGCATCATATATATATTCTACTGACTTTTTAAGGATTTCTTCTCCTTCTTTATTATACATTTTTTCTACTAATTTTAACAGCTTGAGTAATATGCGTAGCTGTAGGGTAGATAAAATTATATTCATCAAAAATACGTCAGATTCACAAATCAATCTGACGTATTTTAATTTATGGTGTTTTACTTAATCTATAATGTTACTTCATCTTCATCTGTCACCAGTGGAATTTCCTTGAACAATCTCATAAGTAGTTACTTTTTTAACGGTATCGAAACTACCAGGTTTTGAAAATTCTATAACATCAAAAAGAAGCTCATTTTTTTCTAATCTTAGGTTAGATATAAACAAATTATCTCCTTTAAGTTTTTGACAATCAATTGTTTCTTCAATAGTGTATACACCATCATTAATGCTACATATATAAATATAATTATCTATATGCACAAAATTATCTATATAAGCAAATATATTTGTATCAACCCAACAAAAAGATGGTGAATAAGGTATTCTATTTTCATCATTACTTATAACTTCTGTATTATTTTTTATATCTATAATACGTATAAGTTCACCAGAATCTCCAACACTTATATATCTATTATCTTTTGATACAGATAATAAATTATATGTTGTTGGTGGTCCATCATCATCATCATCTACTTCATCTATCTGCTGTCTATTTAATTTATCTATATCTTCATTTATATAATCACTCAATTTATTCAGTTTTTGATTATATTTCATGACTTTTAAACCATCTTTATCAAATATTATATTATTATTTTGGTCCCATATAATATTGCATATAAAGTTAGTATTAATTTTTGAATCTTCATATGCTTTCTTATATGATTTATCTTTTATATTAGATACATAAATAGAATAGACAATATCTTTAGTATTATTTACTTTATTAGTTAGACATATAGCTATTTTTTCTTTTTCATTATCTAAACTGTAATTTATAACATAACTATTGTCTAAAATATCCTTCATTATATAATCTTCTATTTTTTTCGTTTCTATATTATATATATACATTCCATTCACTAGTACTTCGTAATTGTTAAGCCACATAACTGGTTTTTTTCTAATACTATCTATTTTACTAAAAACATTGTTTGTTACTCTATTTAGATATAAAGCATTGTCTACACTAGAATAATTTGCAAAATCACCTATCTGACGAATAAAGAAATTTTTATTATCTGGTGAATAGTACTTATTGTACATATATTCACTTTTCGATTTTTTAATATATACATTGTTACTATCTATTTTATTAAAATTAAAAACTTGAGTATCCTTAATTTTTACATCTTTATTCATTTCACTTTCTATATTTATAAATTTTTCACCCACAAAAAACACTAATGTAATTGCTACTAAAAGTAAAATTAAACTCTTTTTATACATTTTATCCTCCAATTATAATTTGTAAATCATTGTTGAAATTTTAATAGCTATATCAAGTTGCATTTTCAAACTATCTATAGATTGAAAATTATTTGAGAATATTAGCTTATTTCTTCTGTTATTCCTTTTCTATATGTGTTTCCTTTTGTGTTTTTTGCCATATTTCATTTCCGTTGGCATCATATATATATTCTACTGACTTTTAAGGATTTCTTCTCCTTCTTTATTATACATTTTTTATGCTAATTTTAACAGCTTGAGTACTATGTAGCTGTATGTAGTTAAGATTATATTTACAAAAATACGTCAGACTCACAAAATCAATCTGACGTATTTTATTATTGATGTAGCTTGTATCCTAATTTAATTATTATCGACACCAATGTCACTCAAATCAGAATTGTCCCCAGTGGACAGTCTATGATATTTTTAAATCTCCAGCAATTATTATCAATACATCTTTATTGTCCCATGAACTCTTAAAAGAAATTTGATACAATTTATCTGCCTCTTCTTTTGAACCTCCTGTTTCTATTATTTCATTTCTAATGTCATCTATTATAGAAGATTCTTTTATAATTATAACATCTTCAATTTCTGTTCCAATTGATTTACAATTAATTAGTTTCCAACAATTTTTAAATTCAAACACTATCTCTATATCATTCCATTGTATAAAATTAACTATTACATCATCTTCTCTGAATACTATTTCTTTTATATTTCCATCCGAAAAAGAATATTTATCTAACAAATTCATATTTTCACCTCATTTTATTCTATCTCTGGGAAATGTAGACCTGGTAAAAACCCCGTTCCTGAACCTTTAGTATAGTTAGGTGGGTATTATACTTTTCTTACATTATTCCTGTTATTCCAACTTTTAGATGCATCAATCTTCGTTTTTACATGCTAATGCTGCCCATGATGCCTTGGATTATAGACCTCTCCTTCCATTACGGGATGTGTCTCTGCTCTTATTCTAACATAATCACTAGTATAAATTTTAGAACTTACTGTACCATTACTTTTTACTTTAGTATTTCTAGGAACATCTGGTAAAAATTCATCTGGATTCTCAGGGAATATATTTCTACCTATATCATTATTTCCATTACTAGAATACCTAGTATACTCTAACGGTTCTGGATTATCATTGACAACTGGCTTAAAATTATTCTTTTCTAACTTTAGTTCGTCATCAAGCAGTTCAGCTTGCTTTAAAGTTGGGCCATAGCTTTTTCTACTTTCTTTTGCTGCATCATATGACTGTGTAACAACTGATGCGAATGATATAAGTGCATTACCACATCCTCCTTCTGCTAAATACATTAAGCCATTTGCACCATCTGCAACCATTCCTACTGGTCCTGGAAAAACTCCTATCCAATCAAGTACGAAGTGAGTATCTTCTCTATTGTCTTTTAAACAATAATTTACATGCTGTAACTTAAAATTATAAGTTTCTGATTTTGTTTTTCATTAAACAACTCTTTTGCTTTTTGTCTTATTTCATTTCCGTTTGCATCATATATATATTCTACTGACTTTATAAGGATTTCTTCTCCTTCTTTATTATACATTTTTTATGCTAGTTTTAACAGTTTAAGTAATACATGTAGCTGTAAGTAGTTAAGATTATATTTATACAAAAATACGTCAGACTCACAAATCAATCTGACGTATTTTTATTAATAATGTTGCTTTTATCCTAATTTGATTATTATTGACATCCACGTCACCCAAATCGGAACTGTCCCAAATAGGTGTTTTGGTAAATTTTTTATTTCAAAAGGTAACTTGCACTAATAGATATAGTTATAATATTATTTCTATATTACTACTATACTGTTGTTTTAGTAAATTAATACTGATATTCCTTTCTTTTTTTATATTTTCAAAATATTTTTCTTCATTAAGTTTACGTATTGTATATATAATATTTTCTTTATCTACCTTTTTAACTAAAATAAGATTTGGTTCAACCGCATAATAATTATAGTCTTTTTGCTCGCTATCGAAATCTTGTTTTAATCTTACAATGTCATATATATTAATATGAAAAATTTGATTATTAATTACTACATATACATCATTACGATATCCTTTATCTAAAGCTTCATTTTCTGCTAATTCAGAACTGTCTAAAAAAATTATTTTTAGTATGTTATTCATTTAAATCACCTCCTATATTAAAATGGCGAAACCTTGATTTGATTTAGTAATTTTTGGAACTGTTCTAAAGGCATATCATAAGCTGGAACAATTTCATAATGTTCAAGTCTTTGTCCTCTTTGAATAATTTTTAATCCTTCAGGTAAATTATCAATTTTATATGCTCCTCCAAATTTTGATACTGTATTTGGATTTGTATCTAAAGAAACACTATGTGTTGTTTTTACTAAACCTGTATTTTTATTTGTCTTCACTTCATTAGGCTTTACAGTAAAATTATTACCACCTCTATAAACAGGAACTTTCTTACCATTATATTCAACAGTTACATCATTACCCATCCCCTCAGGCTTTTAGTCACTATAAATGTGAAACAATTCATTTAATGAAAGATAAAATAAAAGATTTAAATGATGTAATTCAAATAACTGAGGAATATATGGAGTACTATATAAATTATAGACCTCAAAAAAACTTAGAGGGAGTGACCCCTTATATCTATAAACAAAAATGTATTATTTAAGAAAAATTTCAATAATTTTAACCGTACCCAAATCGTACACTAAAATGGGTTCACTCCAAACCGTCCCCAATAGATGTATTTTCAGTATACTTATTTTTTTATCTCCCTTTGAATAACCTAGCTCCAATTCTAATTCTGCTTCTAGCATTTCTTGTAATGCATCTTTAAACATATTTTTTTAATAGCTATGTAAATCTCCTGCTGTTTTTAAATTACCTTCCTTTATCATTTCTCTTAATACTTCTTTTGGCATTGCTTTCATTTAAAAAACGCTCCTTTCTGGTTTTATCTTATTTACATTCTTGTCAGAAAAGAGCATTTATTTTCACAAAAGAACAGATTAAATTATATTACCATACAAAATGTAAAAAATCCATTTTGTATTTCATTGAAAATTCATACCTTTTTAAGTAATTGTGAAATTTTTGCTTGTATATTGTAATTTTTTTGAACACTAGGTTAATGACATTGCCCTAGTGTTTGTTCCCTACTCAAGAAAATTTTCAAAATAAAATTTTAAAGCTTGTGCCTCCCAGTACAATGTAGGTTTAATTCGACTTTCAATTAAATACTTTAACCCCTCTTTTGATTTTATCTTACCTAATGCAACAAAAACATGGCATGCAATACTATCAAGTTCATCTTTTTGTATTTTTAATAATTCATTTTCTACTGTCTTTAAAATATCTTTATTAAATTTAGATATCCAATAAGCCGCTTCCATTCTAGCATCATTAGAGTAATCTCCTATAGCACATTGAACTAATAAATTTAAAACCTTTTCGTTTTTTACATTCCTTTCAAAAAACTCTTTAGCCTCAATATTAGAATGAATAGAATCAATCAATAAATTTCTAATATTATCTTTATTAACTATCATAACATTATCCTCCTTACTACATTCCTAATTATACATTTTTTCTACTAATTTTAACAGTTTAAGTAATATGCGTAGCTGTAGGTAGATAAGATTATATTTATACAAAAATACGTCAGACTCATAAATCAATCTGACGTATTTTTATTAATGATGCAGCTTATATCCTAATTTAATTATTATCAACACTCATGTCACTCAAGTCAGAACTGTCCCGAATGGGTGTTCTTATAAACTACTATACTCCCATTTAAGGTACAGATTTATTTCATTAGCTACTTTCTCCCACGAAGTATTCTCACAGTGTTGCAGTATTTTTTTTATTTCATTTTCAGCAACTTTGAGATTTTCTTCCATTGTAGATTCATTTACAATAAATGTAGCTCTACCATTTACTATTTTGTCTTCTTCTAGCCATTTCTTTAATCTTTTTGGAGTAACCATTCTAAAATGAAAGTAGTCAGTACCTTCGAACCCTTCTTCGCCAATATCAGCATCTGCAGCAATGACAAAATCATCAATACTCTCGGGCATACTTCCTTTTAGAACTATTCTTTTAAGTTCAGGTCTCATAAATTAGTACTTTCCTCCCTCTACTATATTTATTCTTTACTTAATTGTAACATGATAATTAGATGTAACATTGCCTTTCCCATCGTTAATTTCAAAATTAGCTTCATATACTAAACTGCCTGTTGCCTTGCTTTTTCCATACTTCACACCTGTTCTAACAGTTTTAGTGCCATCAGCACTCTCGTATAGCATTCCACCATCAATCTTTCTAATCTTAACACCTTTTCCACCACAAAATTTAACTGCAGCTTCATGTACTTCTACGGCTGATGCGGCTCTACCTGATAGACCGCCGATTTTTCCACTTAAGTTAGCACCATCAACAATTTCTTGGGCACCTTTACCCATCCCCTCAAGCATTCCTCCAAAACCAGAATTATTTGTAATCGTATAAACCGTATTTCCAAACGCATCGCTATATTGTGTATATGTTGCTATATCTAATCCAACTGTTACATCTGTTTCTAGTGCTATCGCTGGGGATGAAGGTACTGCTACTGCGTCAGAAGGTACTCCTGCAAATGCCGGTTGTAATCCTCCACTATTCATTATATTTCTTAAATTTCTTGCATTATTTAATGCATTACTACTTCTTAAATTTTCTAGAGCTTGATTTATTGTCATTTTACCATATTCAAATACTGCTGGTGCTGCCTCAGCAAGTAATAATGCTGTAAATGTTAGACCTACT